>CAYQRT010000006.1:0-23664 GCA_964419695.1 uncultured Spirochaetaceae bacterium
CGGGCTGGCGGTCGCCGCGCGCGTCCTCGTCGCGGTAGCAGCGCGCGATCTGGAAATATTTCTCAAAGCCGCTCACCATGAGGAGCTGTTTGTACAGCTGGGGCGACTGGGGCAGGGCGTAGAACCGGCCGGTGAGGATGCGCGACGGGACCAGGAAGTCGCGCGCCCCCTCGGGCGTGGAACGGATGAGGGTCGGGGTTTCGATTTCGTAGAAGCCCTGGCTGACCAGGTACTCGCGCGCCGCGAAGGCCGTTTCGTGACGCAGGCGTATGCGGCGCTGCATGCCCGCCGAACGGAGATCCAGATAGCGGTAGCGGAGGCGGGCGTCTTCCTTGGCCTGGGACTCATCCTCGATCATGAAGGGGAGCGTCTCGCAGGTGGAGAGAACGGCGATTTCCAGGGCTTTCACCTCGATGTCGCCGGTTTTCATGTCCGGGTTGCGCATGTTTTCCGGCCGCGGACGTACCGTGCCCCGGACGGCGATGCAGTATTCGAATTTGAGGCCGTCGGCCAGTTCCCGGAGTGCGGCCGGGGCGTCCGCATCCACCACCACCTGGGCGACGCCGGAACGATCACGCAGGTTGACGAACAAGATGCCGCCGTGATCACGATGGGTGTGCACCCACCCGTTGAGAATGACTTCCCGCCCGTCAAGCGAGCGGGTTATCTCTCCGCAATTGCGCGTGCGTTTCATTGTATCCATATCTATGGAATCTATCATTGACCGCGTGCATGACACAAGCCGGTATCAAAACATACCATTGGTCATATACCGTTTTCCCCCTTACTGCGGTTAATTATACGGTAGGAACGTACGCGCGCTTCTTGAGATATAAAAGTGCTTAAGGAGGTGGATATGAACGCAATCAAACGGCCGCCGGCGCTGGCCGGCTTTCTGGAGGATCTCCATCGTCTGTATAACGAAATGCTGGACCATTTTGATTTCCAGCCCTTTCGGGAAAAGGGTCTCTGGGGACGGATGGTCTATCCCGACATCGACGTGATCGAAAACGACAACGGCTTTACCGTCAGCTGTGAACTCCCCGGTCTGGAACGCAAGGATCTGGACGTGTCGATCGCGGGCCAGGTGCTGTCCATCAAGGGCGGGAAGAAGGAGATGAAGACGATCAGGGAAGGGGAGGTAACCAGAAAAACCAGCTGGTTCAACGCCTTCTACCGGTCGCTGCCGCTGCCCGCCGGGGTGGACGTGCTGCGCAGCTGGGCCGAGCTGAAAAACGGCGTGCTCATGATCGTGCTGCCGCGCAAAAAAGGCGTGGAGGCGCGTCCGGTGTCGGTCCAGCGGGCCTGAAGGATCGGGCGCGTTTTCCGTTCGGCGGACGTTCGGCGGATTCTTTCCCGCCCCCCGCCCTTTCGCAGTAACCGGATGGCCGCGGTCTGCCGCAAGCGGGAGTCTATCACTCCGGCGGCCGCGGCGCCGGATTCTTCAGGAATTCCAGGTACAGCTTATAATGCTCGGTTTCCCGGTACCCGATAGGCGAGACCGGCACGCGGTCAAAGCTGTAGATGACCGCCCCCGGACAGGCCAAGAGGATGGGAGAATGCGTGGCGATGACGAACTGGGCCGCGCCCGCTCCGGCCGCCCGGTGAAGTTCGTCCAGCAGCGCCAGCTGGCTCTTGGGGGAAAGCGCGGCTTCCGGCTCGTCCATGAGATAGAGTCCCTTGATGGAAAAACGGGCGCGGAAATACGACATGAGACTCTGCCCGTGCGACTGGGTCAGTAAAGATTGGCCGCCGTAATAGTCGAGCACTCCCGGATCGGTGGACGCCCATTCGTCCACAATGCGCGAAAAATTCTGGAAGAGTTCGGCGGAGAAAAAAGATCCG
This sequence comes from uncultured Spirochaetaceae bacterium, assembly GCA_964419695.1. Classification (GTDB taxonomy): domain Bacteria; phylum Spirochaetota; class Spirochaetia; order SZUA-6; family RPPD01; genus JAFGSW01. The sequence goes on from CAYQRT010000006.1 coordinate 1,846, forward strand.
GGCACATGGCCGTCCGCCCATTCCACCGAAACACAATTGTACAACAGGCGCTCGTACGGATTGTAGGCGGCGCGCGTCCGCGTGTCGCCCTGCCAGATGTATATGCCGCAGGCGTAGGAGAGGGCGGTCAGCAGCGTCGATTTTCCGGAGCCGTTCTCCCCCACCAGAAAGGTGACCGGCGTGGTGAAATCCAGGCCGGGAGTCTCCTGGATGACTTTGAGGTTGAAGGGATAAGCGTCCCGGACCGGGAATTTGTCGGGATGGATATTGATGCGCTTCACGTGCATGGTGACCGTGCCTTTCGCGGGTTTATTGTACGTCCGTGGATTCAGGCGTGTAAAGGGGGACGCTCCTCGGTTCAGGTCTCCTTGCGGGCGGCGGGGTGCGTCAGGTAGTGCGGCTTGCATACGGTGCACCCGGTTATGTGCAGGTGAGTTTTACCCGGCTTGTCCCACATGCGTCCCACCGCGAAGCCGTCCAAGGAGATTTCGCGGTGACAGACCGGACAACGTCGCTTGACCGGCGTGCCGGGCCGTTCACAGAAGGGGCACCCATAAATATGCATGAGTTTTTCCTGGCCCAGATCGAACGCCACCGAGTGGATGCGCTCCCCCTCCGCAAGAGGGCTGCCGCAAAGCGGGCAGGGGACCTTGGAACGACGGCCCGGAGTCGCGGCCGGCCGTGCGATCCGGTGGGATTTTTTAAGGCTGAAAAACAGAACGACTACAATAAGTAGTCCTATAAATGCGAGCAGAATAAAAAGCGGATTGAAGGGGTGCTCCTTTGCCGGGCGGACGGTTTTCCGGCGTCAACGCTTCCGGCGTTCCCGCCGGGCCGCGGCCCGCTAGTACTTTTTGTTTCCCCGGGCGCCGTGCGTCGGTTTGCCGTAGGTCCCGTGTATCATTTTGCCTTCAGACTGAAAGAAGGTTTTTACATTCGTCCTTATATCCAGGGGTTTTTTCGATGTTCGGCTGGAATTTTTCCGTTTCATGGATGACCTCCTCGTGCAAGGCTTTTCCGAACCCGGGGCCGCGGTTCTTGATCCCCGGGACGGCCGGGCTTGACCCTGTATATTAATGGTAATACAGGGCGGACTCCGGAGCAAGGGGTTTCGATCCATGATAGAGCGGGTCAACTCTTTTGCCGTTCAGCCCTGGGACCCCGGGTCTTGAGCGTGCGTTCCTGCAGCGCCAGGCTGATGGCGTCCAGTTTACGCAGGGCCTGTTCGATACCCATTTCGTTTTTCAGGTTGACCTCGTAATCCACCTGGGAAGAAAGACGGTCTTTGGACGACTGCCGGTTTTGGCTCATCATGATAAAGGGCGCCTGCAGTGAGGCGAGCACCGCCAGCACCAGGTTCAGGAACTGGTAGGGGTAATGGTCGAACGGCTGGACAAAGAGTTGGGCCACGTTGAGGATCATCCAGAGGAGGATAAAGCCCAGGAAGGAGAGAATGAATTTCCAGCTGCCGCCGAAGGCGGCCACCTTGTCGGCTATTCTGTTCGAAAGCGTGGTTTTCTGGTCGATTTCGTCGTACACATTGCGGCTCTGGTGCCGGGAAAGGAGTTCATTGGTGCGGCGCAGACGGTCGCTCATTTCGGCCAGCATGGCCACGGCCGCCTGGGGGCGGCCGCTCATGTACGAGAGGAGTTCCTTCTGCTTCAACACCAGGATCTCGGAGGCCTCCATGGCCCGGGCCGTGGCGGAGCGCGGCTTTTTATCGAAGAGAGAGAGTTCGCCGAAAAAACGGCCCGCGGTCAGTACCGCCAGGACGATGTCTTTTCCCTTTTTCTTCCGGGGAATGTAGATCTCCACCCGGCCGCTTTTAACCATATAAAGGTCATTACCCGCGTCGCCGGCGTTGAAAATTATTTTCTTGCGGGGGAAACGAAGCTGTTCCGTGCGCGAGGCCAGATGGGCCAGATCCTGGGGCGTCATCTCCCGGAAAAGATCGATATTGGCGAGCAGTTCGGTGGTTTTCATACGGTTCCTCGTTATCGATTATCGGCAATTTCTGAGGGAATCCGAGTCCCAAGAAAATCGAATTTGAGGGCCCCGGCTTATCATGCACTCGTATTAGGGCTATACTGCAGGGCATGGCGACCTTGTACGTAGTGGCGACCCCCATCGGTAACCTGGAAGACATCACCCAACGAGCCCTCAAGACACTGGCCGCGGTCGATTACGTAGCCTGCGAGGACACCCGGCACACTCTGGCCCTGCTTTCCCATTATGGGCTCAAAAAGCGTTTGGTGAGCCATTACTCCTACAACGAAAGGGCTTCGGCGCAAAGAATCATCGGCCTGCTTCAGGAGGGAAGCGACGTGGCTCTGGTCACTGATTCCGGGACGCCGTGCATCTCCGATCCGGGCGCCTATATCGTCCGCCTGGCCCGGGACAAGGGCTTTACGGTCTCCCCGGTGCCGGGGCCGTCGGCCCTGGGTGCTCTTTTGAGCGTGGCCGGCCTGCCGGTCAAGGGCGTCTCCTTCCAGGGGTTCCTTTCACCCAAAAAGGGCCGGCGCAAGAACCAACTGCATAAACTTCTGGAGGTCGGCGAAGGCTTTGTTCTGTACGAATCACCCATGCGGGTGGCGTCATTACTGGCCGATCTGGCCGATCTGGCACCGGAACGACCGCTGGCCGTGGGCCGGGAACTCACCAAACTGCATGAGGAGGTGTTAACCGGCACCGCCCGCCAAGTATTGACTGAATTGGAGAAAAAACCGAAGATATTGGGTGAGTTCAGCCTCCTGGTGGCGGGCACGAAAAGTATTAAAGAGTATGGGGACGAGTGACGATATTCATAATAGAAAACGACCCGGGACCGCTTATAGAAAGCGCCGGTACGTTTTGGCACGACCGGAAAGGATGGGTGTTCACATGACTATTCAGGGAATCGGGCCGCTGGATCCAGTCGCCAAGTTCAATAAAACCGAGAAGACTGAGAAAGTAGTCAAGACCGGGAAAAGCGATTCCATTAATGTGTCCGAGGAGGCGAAATCCAAGGCGGAAGTCTACAATGCCGTGGAGATCGCGAAGAACTCCGCCGAAATCCGCTGGTCGAAGGTTGAGGAAGTGAAACAGAAACTTCAGGACCCCGCGTATCTGTCCGACCGCGTGATCGAGGAAACGGCGGAGAAAATTCTGGAACAGTTCAAGATCTGATTGTTCCACGTTTATGTACATAAGAGGCGGAGGGTTGACAAGGCTTTCCGCCTTTTTTTTTAATGCATAAAAGGAGCCCCGATGTCTGACCTGGTGTTTTCCCTTCCCCATGAAACCTATTTCGGCGTGGACATCATTCACCGGCTGGCGTCGGTGGTGTCCCGCTACGGCGACCGGGTGCTTATTGTCACCGAGGCCATCCTTTACGAACGGAATACCATAGAAAAGATCCTGGAATTGCTAGAGAAGAAAAACATTTCCTATATCGTCTATGACGAAGTGGTGCCCAACGCCACCTCCAGTGCGGTGGAAGAGGCCCTGCTTCTGGCCCGCGGCTCGCAGGCCCAGGTGGTCATCGGCATGGGCGGCGTGCGCGCCCTGTCCACGGCCAAGTGCGTGGCCATGGCCGCCGGCGCGCGCGCGGAAATCGACGATTATCTTTCCGGCGGACCGCCCCAGGGAACGCCCCTGACCTACATTGAGATCCCTACCACGTCGCGGAATCCCTTCATGTACCAGGACAGCTGCCTGATCGTGGACGCCCGCGACCGCAGCGCCAAAATTCTGGCCACCCAACCCGATATCACCAAGGCGGTTCTCATCGACCCCAAACTGACCTTGAGTCTGCCGCCCAAGTACACGGCCGCCATTCTGCTGGAGACATTTATGACTGCGTTCGAGGGCTACATCTCCACCAAGAACAATGTTTTGACCGAGACGCTCTTTCTCAAAGCCATTGAGCACGTCACCGAGACCTTGCCCCAGATCGTGCAGAACCCCGAGGACATCAAACTCAGAATCGCGGCCGCCACGGCCGGGTTTATCACCGGCCTGGGACTGTCCATGAGCCGGCAAGGGTTGGGATCGGCCCTGGTCTACGCCCTCAATGCCCGCCTCATGGTGCCCAAGTCCTGGGTGGCGGCCATTCTCCTGCCGCACGTGCTGGAGTTTTTCATCAACGCCAGTTCCGAAAAGATCATGCGTCTGGCCCGCATCCTGGGCGAGGACGTAACCGGCATCTCCTCGGTCGACGCCTCCAAAATGGCGATCGAGGCCGTGCAGCGCTTGACCGGCGGTTTGGATTTTCAAGCGCGTCTGAGGGACTTCAATCTCAAGCTGGACGGAGTGATCGAGATCGCTTCCAATGCCCGCTCCTTTGACATGATGAACTACCTGCCGCGCATGGCTTCGATAGAAGAGCTGTGCGACGTCATTAAGGAAGCGTACTAGTACGCCCCGCGCTTATGTTCCCCATCGCCAAGCTGAATGAACTTTCTCCGCACACGGCCTTTAAAAAAGCCGCCCTCATCTTGAAAGGCTTGGAAATGGATCTGTCCCACGAACGGGCCCGCTGGGATGATCCGGCCCTCCACGCCTACCTGAAGGCTCTGTGTGACGCCCTGCTTGAACGTTCCCCGCCGCGGGGAGTGGACGAAGCGGCGGCCGCGGCGCGGGCGGAGCGGACGTTTCAGTCGGCCGCGGCCTTGCTGCGCGGCGTCAATGCGCTCCGCCATTCGCTTCTTTCCCTGCTGGGAGTCGAAGCCGCGGAGTGGGACCTGATCGACGGGCGCACCGGCGTCCTGGACACGGCGGCGCGCCGGATTTTTCCGGTAAACGTCTATCTGGAGGATATCCGATCGCCTTTCAATGTGGGCGCCATTTTACGTACTGCCGAGGCCTTGGGAGTACAACGTCTCTATCTTTCACCGGCCACGCCTTTACCCACCCATGCCCGGGCCCAGCGCACGGCCCGGGGCGCCCACCTCTCCGTGCCCTGGTCCGTGGGTGGGCTGGAGTTGGCCGCGGCCGCCGGTCCGGTCTTGGCCCTGGAAACCGGGGGACGGCCGCTGCGGGAGTTCAGCTTCCCCGCCTCCGGCACGGTGCTGTTGGGGTCGGAGGAATTGGGCCTGAGCCCGGCAGCCCTGGCCCTGGCCGATCACAGCCTGGGCCGGGTGTCCATTCCCATGGCGGGCGCCAAACGCTCCCTCAACGTGGCCGTAGCGTTCGGCATACTTATGCAGTGGTGGTTTTCTCGTTTGGCGGCGGACGCATCCCGCTGACCGGTGTATCCGGACCTGGTTGCAGGAAGCGCACCCTTCTCCAGGAGAAAAACGTCACCAGCCTTCCCCCGTCTTCTCCCCGGTGCAGGCGCACCTTCCGGCCCACCGTGGTGCGCTTGAGAAGCGAACTCACGATGCCTAAAAGCGACAGGGGCGCCTCGGCCGTGTCGAACACCAAGAGCGACCGCGGCACCAGGGCGGCCAGTTCCCGGTCGGGCAGGCGGGCCTGACAATACCCGGTCCGTGCCGTCTGTACGGTCACCCGGACACTCAGGCGGCCCTTCCTGACAGTGGGCTTAATAAACACGATTTTTCCAGTCATGGGATCCTTCTTTCAATTCTCCTTACGGCGGAACCGTCCGGCTGCTTGGCATCTATTAGGTTGATAAAAACCCACGCTGTTGTATAATGGGATTAACCGGTCAGCCGCCGACACCCAGACGGTCGGCCGGACGCTGGCGCAGCCAGCACAACACCAATAAGGATTTTCATATGGACAGAAAGATACGGCCGTCGGGGTTGACCGCCTTCGCCATACTTAATTTCGTGTTCGCCGGCGTGTCGGTGGTGGGCATCCTGTTCAGCATCGGGTGCACCTCCTGCGTCAAAATGAGCAACCAGTCGGGTCAGTCTCTACCCACTCCGGAAATTACGGCCGTGGTTATTGTTTTTTCCATACTGAACGCCGTGCTCGCAGGATTGCTTATCATTTCCGGCGTGGGATACCTGAAGCTCAACCGGATCAGCGGACGCTGGTGCGGCAATCTGTACGCGGTAGCACAGATCGTCCTGCGGATCCTGGCCATTGCGATCGGCACGGCCGCCATGGGCGAGGTAACCCTCTTTACGGTGGCCGCCTTCGTATGGCCGGTGCTCACCCTCTTTTTCATCAATATTGTATTCAACGACGTGTGGAAGCGGCGCATGAAGCTCATTGAAGCCGTGAAAGACGGACGGGCCGAGGACAGCGGGCAGGAGAAGGAATCGGTCGAGCCCAAGGCCACGCCTCATCTGTTGCTGGTGATGATGCAGAGCATCCGCCAGACACTGCGCAGCGTGCAGGGCATTATCTTCATCTGGATCACGCTCATCCTGTGCTTTTCCGTGGCCGGGGTGCTGCTGCTGCCCTACGAACTGGCGGTCAAAGCCAGTCAGCAGCGTTCGGGCCTGGATGAGGCCACGGCCCAGCTCACCATCAAGGAAGGGGTGAAGCAGACGGCGTACGGGTTTTTCGTCTGGCTGTTCGATGAGGCCAAGCCGGACGGGGACTCAACACAACCCCCGCCCAGCCGCTGGGCCGAATACGTGACCCGGGAAAAGCCGGCTTATCTCTCGTTCATCTTCGCCATTCTTATGGCGCTTTTCCCGGTGCTCTGCGCCTTTCTGGTCTTCAACCAGATATCCGATGACGCCAAGCGCAAGGGCTTCCGCTACCTGCTCTTGCGCACCACGCGTGCCTCCCTCTATTTCGGCAAGTTCCTGGCGTCGGTGGCCATCATGATTCCCATCATCGTACTCTCCATTACCGCCATCTCGGCCTATATCCACTTCAAGCTCGGCTACTATGCGGTGGAAGACATCATTTCCTGGAGTCTCTGGGGCATGGTCATGCTCTCCCTGGTGAGCATCCCCTCCATCGCCTTCTGCCTGGCGGTGTCCGCTCTTATAAATTTCAGCTTCGGCAGCCTGGCGGCCAGCGCTCTCTTTCTGGGCCTCTGGCCCGTGGTCACCCGCCTTTTGAAGGACCAGGCCGAGCCGTTCATCGCCTCCCAGTTCGCTTTACCCCTGAAGACCGCCTATTTCCTCTTCCATCCCGAAACGTGGGTGGTGTTGCTGGCGGCCGCCGGGTGCCTTCTCTACGCCGCGGTGTTTTCCGCCGGCGGATTCATCTATTTCAAGAGAAAGAGCTTATGAACACAGTCGTAGCAATCACGGAAGTCACTAAAAAATTCGGCGTGGTGACCGCCCTGGACGGGGTGAGCCTGAAGGTGCCCGAACACTCGGTTTTCGGCGTGCTCGGTCCCAACGGCGCGGGCAAGACCACTCTTTTCTCCGTCATGGCCGGTTTCTTCCCGCCCACGGACGGGGAGATCGAGATCCTGGGCGAGAAGGACCGCGAACTGCTAAAGGGGCGTTTTTCCATCCTGCCCCAGGACGCGCTGTTTCAGTCCAATATTCCCATCATCGATCAGCTCACCTATTTCCTCCGGCTGATGGGGCGTTCCAAACGCGAGGCCGTGGCGCAGACCGTGCGCGCCCTGGAGATGGTGGAACTGACCGATGTCATGTACGGGGAGAGCTCCACCCTCTCTCACGGCATGTACAAACGCCTGGCCCTGGCCCAGGCCTTCCTGGGCGATCCCGAACTCATTATTCTGGACGAGCCCACGGCCGGGCTGGACTGGCAGAGCGCCAAACAGATCCGGGAGCTGGTCAAGCAGCTCAAGGCCGAGGCCACCATCATCGTCAGTTCCCACAACATGGACGAGATGCGCGAACTCTGCGACCACGTGGCCATCCTCAACCACGGGAAGCTGGTCAAGGAGGGGCCGGTGGATGAAGTGACGGGCGTCTCCTACGCCGTGGACTGCGTGCTTTCCCGGGAACTCTCCGCTGAAGAGATCGAGCACATCCTGGCCGGCGGCGGCATCGAGCGGCTGGAAAAAACCGGGGAGGCCGCCTACTCGATTTCGTTTTTCGCGTCCCTGTCCAAGGAAAATGTGGACACGGCCCTCAAGGGCTTTTTCACCTTCCTCACCGAGCACAATGCGTTTATCCGATCGCTGGTGGAGAAAAACAAGTTGGAGGACGAATACATCAAGTTGACCGGGCCCAACCGGCCGGAGGTCCCCCATGCCTGAATCGTTTTCTCTCCATGAACTGCTGGATCTGGCCCGCACCATGGAATTAAACGGGGTGGATTTCTACACCCGTTCCGCCGCGCTGTATGCTAAAAAACCGGAGGCGGAATTGTTCCTGCGGTTGGCTAAAATGGAAGAGGATCACGAGAAAACTTTCGCCCGCTTGCAGGCGGCCCTGCCCGCGACCGCGGAAGCGGCCGGAGGTGCCGACGACCTATTCGAGGCTTCCGGGCTCTTCCTCCAGGCCTTGATCGACTCCGAGAACCTGGAGGGATCCGGATTCTCGCGCTATGTGTTCACGGGCACGGAAACGCCCGCCCAGGTGGTGCTCATGGGCGTGGATTTGGAAAAGCAAACCATCCTGTACTACATGGGCCTGCGCGAGATGTTCGCCGTGCCGGAGGAACTCTCGGTACTGGAGAAGATTATCCACGAGGAGAAGGATCATCTGGCAGTGCTCATCCAGGAATACCGGCGGCTCAAGGCCGGTTGAGAGCGCCGGACACTTCCCACCGCCCGTTCCGCTTACGTAGTGCCCCAAAGATTGCGATTCGCTCAAACAGGCGGCATATCACGGACCCTGACCGGGGTGTAAGTGGAATTCAGTCACGCCCGCCACTATTTTGCGGGTGTTTTCGTGGTAAACCACGGATAATCCGACCGTCGCAATCTTCGGGGCACTTACTTCAGCTTATACGGACTTTTCCATCAACTCGCGGCGTTCAGGTAGGGCGAACGAGCGAACACCACCTGCCGCGCAATGGCGCCTGCCATTGAAATAAAGAAACGTTTCACCCTGGTTTTTTCCCTGACACGCGTAAAGTAATCGGTCAGCGTGGAACGCTGGTAGTGGAGGAGGGACTGGCTTTTCTCAGTTTCCATGAAGCCGCAATGGAACCCCGTGGTCTTGAAGGCCCGTTCCGGCAGGACCGGCTTTCCCACGCCGAAAATGGCGAGCATGCGGGAGAGGTAGTCGCGGTAACTGATGCGGCAGCGTTCGCCCCCCGCTATGTGCAGCGTCTCGCCGTTCACCCGGGGATGGGCGACTGCGTTGGCCAGAGCCAGGGCCGCGTCGCCCGAGTCGCAAATTTCAAAGGAGGTGGCCAGGGGGATGTCGAACATGATCGGGTCCATGCCCAGTTTGCGCACCGAGACGATGTACGACAGACGGAAAATGGTGAAGGGCTGGCCCGAGGCGCGGATCAGCCGCTCGCACTCGATCTTATGGTGCGCGTAATGGTCGTCCGGGTTGGGGGTGAGGGGATCGTTCATGCTGATGTAGGGATTGGCCACCCGGTCCCCGTACACGGAGATGGACGAGGTGAAGAGGACCCGCGCGGCGGGATTGGCCTCCCGCAGACAGGCCAGGAGCGTGGCCGTGCCGCCCACGTTCACTGATTCGGCCAGGGCGGGCTTGCGGTCGGCCAGGGGAGGGATGATCGCGGCCAGGTGAATGACCGCGTCCACATCCCGGACCGCTTCCAGGAGATCCTCCCGGCGGCGGATATCACCCCAACGGAGGTCGGCCCTTTTCCTAAAGCGTTTGAGTATTCGTTTGTTTTTTCGGGTGGGCAGGTCGAAAAGTCTGACGGTTCGATCCTGCGCGAGCAGTTCCTCCACCGTGTTCAAGCCCACAATCCCTGAAGCACCCGTTACCAAGACGAGCATATTACTACCTCTGATAATGAGCGAACGCTCATTCAATTATAATATAGCAAAGCCTCAGCGGAAAATCAAGAGTCGGGCTTTGGGTGAGTTCGTAAGGACCAGGTAAAGTCTTGGGGAATTCGCGCAGTGAAGACTTGATACTGTCTAGGGAACTATATCGGGAAGCCCGGCGAGCGGGTGACACCAGCCCAGGGGTGACGTGCCGCATCCGCTTGCTTTTCCGGCTCCCTTTTGGTATTTTTGTAACTCTATTTGAGATGCGGTACATTTCATTTTGATGATCGAATATACGAAGTCCGGCCCGACGCCCGGAGGGGACGCCCGGCGCGCCGTCAGCCCGGTCCGCCGGCGGGCGGGTTGAGTTCACGGCGTCCCCGTACCATATCAGCAGTCCATACAAGCCTCAAGCGCCTTCAGGGAGGTAGTTGTCACATATGAGTTCAATCAGGAACGGTGAAAAGACCCTCGGTATCTGTCTGGGTGCCTCAACCATCAGCGCGGTCATACTGGCGCGTGATGACGGGCGCACGGTCATTGAGAAAACCGTCATTCGTCCCCACGAGGGGAATCCCAAGGCCGTGTTTCAGGACCTTATGCGGCAGTTTGAGGGCGACGACCTGCGTGTGCTCATTACGGGCCGCAAATTCCGTCATTTTGTCAATCTCCCCAACATCACCGAACCGGAAGCCATCGAATACGCCCTGGAATACATCGAAACGCGCGGCAAGCGCTATGACGCCCTGGTCTCCGCCGGCGGCGAGACCTTCATGGTGTACCGCCTGGATCACCAGCACAAGGTGGCGGGCATCTCCACGGGAAACAAGTGCGCCTCCGGCACCGGAGAATTCTTCCTGCAGCAGATCAAGCGCATGGACCTGGGCGTGGAGGAGGCCATCCAGCTGGCCGATACGGGTACGCCCTACGCGGTGAGCGGGCGCTGTTCGGTGTTCTGCAAATCCGACTGCACACACGCCCTCAACAAGGGCGAACCCGTGGCCAACGTCACGGCCGGGTTATGTCAGATGATCTCCCAGAAGATCACCGAGCTCCTGGCCAAAACCCCGCACAATAACGTGATCGTGGTGGGGGGCACGGCGCAGAACAAGGTGGTGATCGACCACATCAAGAAGGAGATCCCCTCCGTGGACGTGCCCGCCGAGGCGCCCTATTTTGAGGCCCTGGGAGCGGCCTTGGCCGCCTCCGACCGCGGCGCCGCCGTCTCCGGCGAGCTGTTCCACCAGGAACATTCCGGCTTTTCCTTTTTACCCTCCCTGGACACATACGCCTCGCTTGTCACGTTCAATACCATCGAGCGCGGTCAGGTACGCTCGGGCGACCGCTGCCTGATCGGCCTGGACGTGGGGTCCACCACCACCAAGGCCGTGCTGCTGCGCCTGGCCGACCACAAGATCCTCGCCTCCATCTACCTGCGCACCAACGGCAATCCCGTGGAAGCCTCCCGGCAGTGCTATCAGGCGCTTCGCGAACAGCTTCAGGGCGTACCGGTGGCCATCGAGGGCATCGGGGTGACCGGATCGGGACGCCACATCGCCGGGTTGTACTCGCTCACCCAGGGCATCATCAATGAGATCATCGCCCACGCCTCGGCCGCGGTCTACTTCGATCCCGGCGTGGACACCATCTTTGAAATCGGCGGGCAGGACGCCAAGTACACCTACATCACCAACGGCGTGGCCTCCGATTACGCGATGAACGAGGCCTGTTCCGCGGGCACCGGCTCCTTCCTGGAGGAGGCGGCCTGGGAGTCGCTCGGCGTCAAGGTGACCGATATCGCCGAGCACGCGGTCACGGCCGCGCGACCGCCCAACTTCTCCGATCAGTGCGCGGCCTTCATCTCATCGGACATCAAGAACGCCTCACACGAAGGCATCGCCCGCGAGGACATCCTGGCGGGGTTGGTCTACTCGATCTGCTTCAACTACATCAACCGCGTCAAGGGCCACCGGCCCGTGGGCGGCAAGATCTTCATGCAGGGCGGGGTGTGCTACAACCGGGCCGTGCCCCTGGCCATGGCCGCCATCATCCGCAAACCCATTGTGGTGCCGCCGGAGCCCGGCCTGATGGGAGCCTTCGGCGTGGCCCTGGAGGTGGAGAAGCGCCTGGAACTGGGACTTTTGGAAAAGAAGGATTTCAGTCTGGACGCGTTGATCGGACGGGAGGTCAAGTACGAGGAGCCTTTCATCTGCGCGGGCGGCAGGGAGAAATGCGACCTCAAGTGCAGCATCAACCGCATCCGCATCGAGGACGCCCTCTATCCCTTCGGCGGCGCCTGCAACCGGTATTACAACATCCGCTACAAGATCCACCTGGAGGCCGAAAAGCTCGATCTGGTGCGGGTGCGGGAGGAATTGCTTTTTGACAAGTACGTGCGTACGCAGAACGCGGACGCCGCGGGACCGGTTATCGGCGTCAACCGCAGCTTCCTTACCCACCGGCTTTTCCCGCTCATGTACAATTACTTTTCCCTGCTGGGGTGCCGGGTGGTCATCCCGTCCGAACTCAATGAAAAGGCGTTCGACCGCGCCACGTCGTCGCTTTGTTTTCCGGCCCAGCTCGCCATCGGCTACTTCGACCGGTTGATTGAAAAGAAACCGGATTATTACTTCATGCCGCACATTGAGGAGATGTACATCGCCAACGGCAATACGCGCAAGGAATTCTCCTCCACCTGCATCTTCATACAGGGCGAGGCCTTCTGGATGCGGCAGATTTTCAAGGATAAGGACTTGGACGGCAAAATACTCTCGCCCACCGTCAATTTTGCCGGGGGTTGGGAGAAGGGCGAGGCCGTGTTTCTGGACACCGCGGTACAGCTGGGCTTCACGCGCGAGTCGGCGCGGGCCGCCTATGCCCGGGCCGTCGCGTTTCAGGAGCAGTTCGAAGAGGAGTTGGTGCTGATAGGCCGGGAGGCGCTGGAGGAACTCCACCGACAGCCGGACCGCATTGCGCTGGTGGTGTTGGGCCGGCCCTACAACGCCTTCGCCGACGAGGCCAACAAGGGCATCCCTAAGAAGATCGCCACCCGCGGCTATCTGGTGATGCCGCATGACATGCTGCCCTATCAGGAGGAGCCCCTTCCTTTCCCGCATGACGACTACATGCACTGGGAAATCGGGCAGGAGATCCTGCGCGCCGCTTCGCTCGTCAAGCGCGATCCGCAGCTCTTCGGGGTCTACGTGACCAACTTCCTCTGCGCCATCGACTCACTTTTAGTTTCCTATTTCCGCAAACTCATGCAGACCAAACCGTCCCTCACCCTGGAACTGGACGGCCATACCGCCGACGCCGGCATCAACACGCGCGTCGAGGCCTTTGTGGACATCATTAAAAACTACCTGCAGGTGCAGAAGAACGTGACGGCGGATGCACCTGCCAACGGGTTCCGGCAGGCCCGGATCAGCGTGGAGCCCACCGGTATGGTGTACGTCGATTCCGAGGGCGCGCGCCTCCCCCTTTCCGATCCGCGGGTGAAGATGATCATCCCCTCCATGGGCGACCTGGGCAGCCGGGCCTTCGCCGCCATCCTGAGAAAACGCAAGATCAACGCCCTGGCCATGCCCATCGCCGACAACGAAGCCCTGCGCTTCGGCCGCGGCGTGACCACCTGCAAGGAGTGCCTGCCCATGCTGGTGTGCGTGGGCTCCATGCTCAAGTATCTGGAGCACCGGGAAGACACGGATGAAAAGCTGGTGGTTTTCCAGCCGCGCGCGGCGGGATACTGCCGTCTGGGTCAGTATCACGTGTTCATGAACATGATGATCCGCGAGCGCGGGCTCAAGGACGTGGCCGTCCTTTCCCTGGCCAACGAGGAGCGGTATTCCGGTCTGGGGCCCACCTTCGCCCTTTCGGCCTGGGAGGCCATCGTGGTGAGTGACGCCCTGGACGACATCCGCAATACGCTGCAGACCATCGCGGCGGACAAGGCCGAAGCTCTCAAAATTTTCTACGAGGAATATGACAAGCTGCTTGATGTGATGTCCGGCCGGAAACGTGGGTCGCTCTACCGGCAGCTTAAGGCCGCGGCCGGGCGCCTGTCCGAGATACCCCTGGCGCTGCCCTACCGGGAGGCGCCCCAGGTGGTGGTCATGGGCGAGATTTTCGTACGCCGCGACGAATTCTCCAATCAAGGCATCGCCCGCATGCTGGCGTCCCGGGGTTTCATTGCCCGGCTCTCTCCTGTCGCCGAATGGATCTATTACTTGAACTACATGATCCAGAACGGACTGCATCTCTCCAACCATACCCTCCTGGGAGCCCTTGAGTTTTTCATTTCGGACAAGACCCAGCGCCTGGTGGAAAAGCGCATCAAGCGGATCCTGGCTAAAAGCGGGCTCTATACGTTTGAACTCATGGACATCGACGACATAATCCGCTTTTCCAAAAAGTTCCTTCCCCATTCGCTCAAGGGCGAACCGGGACTCATCATCGGCGTGCTCATGCGGGACGTCCTGACCAAATACGCGGGGATCATCAACATCGGCCCCTTCGGCTGCATGCCCGTACGGTTCACAGAGGCGGTCATCGCCAACAACATCGACGTGGGCACGCAGGGCGCGGTCCGGCGCGAAGAGGGCGTGGCCTTGGGCGAGTTCGGCCTGTCCGACGCGGATCGTATTCCCTTCCTCACCATCGAATGCGACGGTAATCCCTATCCTCAGCTCCTGGAGGCCCGGTTTGAAAGCTTCTGCCTTCAGGCGGGCCGGGTGGCCGAGAAACAGGGGAAAAAAGCGGTCGATTCAGGGCGGCGCCACACCGGCGCCCCGGCCTGACCGGCGGCCGGGCCCCGGCGGCCTGATGCGTGCGCCGGGTAGATCTGTTTGAAATTGGTATTCCGCTTCGGTTATACTTCAAGGTACGGAGATGAAGGCGGGCCCGGCCCGCTCTCTCCGAACCGACGCCGGATCCCGCCTGGAACCGCGACGGTTTCCACGCCCTGCGGAGTCAAGGCCTAGATGATTTCGGGAAAGCACACCGCGCTTTTGGAACACACTTCCCTGCCGGGGGCGATTTTCACCGCCGACGGCGTTCTTCTCACAATGAACGAGGCCTACCGTGACCTTTTCGGCATCACCATGCCGGCGTTGGTCGAGGGCAAGTACAAACTGAATCAGGATGAGGCCCTGCTCAAGAATTTCAAATCCGCCGACGAGGTCGAAGCTCTCCTCAGCGGTAAAACCATCCTCTCCCGCACCATACATTACCAGCCGACGCTGGTCGAAACCGCCTTCGGATTGGAACGGAAGGACCCGCTGGTGCTGGAAATGGCTGCTGTTCCGGCGCCGGCGGAAGGCGACCGTCCGGCCTGTCTTCTGGTTGTCTATCGCAATATATCCGAGGAGTACCGACGGCAGGTGGCCCTGGCGGAAAGCGAAAAACGCTACCGTACCCTCACCGAGGCCCTGCCTGACATGCTCTTCTGCGTGGCCCCGGATCAGACCGTGCTTTTCGTCAACAGCTTTTCCGCCCGTCAGTTCCGGACCACGCCGGAACGGATAACGGGCAAAAAAATCCAGGAGCTTTTTCCCCAGCCCATCTTCGAACGCATGTGGCGTAACATTGAACAGGTGTTCGCCACGGGAAAACCGTTGTACACCGAGAACAAGACCTACTTCGGGGAGACCATGCACTGGCTGGACACCTGGCTCGTCCCCCTCAGCGATACCCAAGGTACCGTCTATTCCATTATGGGCGTCTCGCGTGATATCACCGAAAAGATCAAATACAAGGAAGAACTGGAGAAAACCCGTAATCTCGAGTCTCTGGGCATTCTGGCCGGGGGCATCGCCCACGATTACAACAACCTGCTCACCGCGGTGCTGGGGAATCTCTCCCTGTTGAAGGAACGGTACAAGGCAGGCGGTGAAGACCGCGAGATCGTGGATCAGGCCGACCAGGCCGCGGAGAAGGCCAAAGAATTGACTCTGCGCCTTTTAACCTTCGCCAAGGGCGGAGCCCCGGTGAGGGAACAAGCGTCAATCGGGGAGGTGATCCGTGATTCCACGGATTTTGTCGTGCACGGGACCGCCGCCCGGTCCGTATTCGAACTCCCTGATGATCTGTGGGCCTGCTCGTTCGATCCGTCGCAGATCAGCCAGGTGATCCAGAACCTGGTGATGAATGCGGTGCAGGCCATGCCCGGGGGAGGTACGGTAACGGTGAGGGCGGAGAACGCGGTTCTGGACGAGCGCCACGTGTCGGGATACCGGGGAAAATTCGTTCGTATATCCGTGCAGGATCAGGGATCGGGGATTTCCGAGGAGGACCGGGAGAGGATTTTCGTGCCGTTTTATTCCACCAAAAAGGACGGCCGCGGGCTGGGGCTTTCCATCTGCTACTCAATCGTCAGGAAGCATGAAGGATTTATCAACGTGGATGCTTCATCCGACCGGGGGACGCTTGTCTCCTTCCACCTGCCCGTGCTCGGCGACAAGGGAGCCGGCGGTGCGAACACCGGGGCGGCGGCGAACAAAAAGGATAAAACTGGGTTGCGCGTTCTGGTGATTGACGATGAGGCGTTCGTACGGTATACGGTGGAAAAAAGCCTTCTGCACCTGGGATGCCGGCCGGTGCTGGCCACGGGCGGCGAAGAGGGTTACAACATGTATATCAAGGCCCTGCGCGAAGGGCATGCCTTCGATCTGGTCATCCTGGATCTGACCATCCCGGGCGGGGCCGGCGGCAGCGTTATCATCGCCGATCTCCTCAAGGTCGACCCCACGGTTAGGGCCATCGTGATGAGCGGCTATCCCCACAGCCCCGTGCTCTCCGATCCCTACTCGTTCGGTTTCAAAGCCGTGCTCAAGAAACCGTTTTCCATCACCGAACTCGAGCAGGCCATCGATCTCGTGATATAGACCTCCCGCCGCCACCGGAGGCTCGGGGTCGGCATACCGCCGGCGGCTAGGGCTTTTCCGGAGGCGGCGCCTCATCCAGTGGGGGTTGGTACAGGGCGAAATAAAGCACCTTCTCCAGCATCAATGCCAGATCGACGTTTTCCACATAGACCGTTTCCGGCACCGACAGGGTCACCGGGGCAAAATTGAGAATCCCCTTGATGTTATTCCGGACCAGCAGGTCGGCCGTTTCCTGGGCGTTTTCCGCCGGTACGGTGATGATTCCCACCTCGGCCCCGGCGTCGGCCGCCACGTCCGGCAGGCGGTCCAGCGCGTAACAGGGGCAGCCTGAGTACTTAAGATTGGTTTTCAACGGGTCCCGGTCAAAAGCGGCCACCAGATTGAATTCGGCCTTGTCTTTTATAAAGTAGGTGATGAGGGCCCGGCCTAGGTTGCCGGCACCCACCAGAATAAGGGTCTTTATCTCGGGTTTATGGAAAAAGGTGTCCAGACAATCCAGCAGGGCTTTGATTTCGTATCCATGCCGGGGTGTCCCGTAATAACCAAGATTCATGAAATCCCTGCGTACTACCGCGGCGGAATATCCGGAAATTTCGGCCAGTTGATGGGAAAAGATGTGAGAAACACCTTTCTTGTCCTGGTTTTTCAGCATCCTTCGGTAGAGTGCCAGGCGTTCGATTGTCTTTTCCATCAGTACTCCCCAATTTAATGTGAAATAAATAACATTGAAAAACGATTAACAATGTTTGACAATTCACAGAAAATATGTTAATGTTCAATTGTGAGAAAAATAACGATTCATATACCTGAAGATATTCCAGGCAACAGTTGTTTTTCTCACTAAGAATCCGATCATCCAGCGGATGAATCGGTCTGTTCGGCATACGCGGGAAATACGAATACTCCCGCTTCGCAGGCATTTATACCATAAAAGTATGTTTATTAAAAGATAGTTCGTTGTCTGACACCATTATTGGACCACGAGGAGTTTGTGTATGAACCAGACGGTTCTCGACCGGATTTTCACCAAATATCCCAATGCCACCCGCGACAACTTGATCCCTCTTCTGCAGGATGTTCAGGAAGAAGAGGGGTATCTTTCCCAGAACTCGGTGAACAGCATCAGCAAGTATCTGAAGCTGCCCTCGAGCAAGGTGTACGGCGTGGCCACCTTCTACAACCAGTTTCGGTTTCACCCCAAGGGGAAATATCACATCCAGCTGTGCCGTGGTACGGCTTGCCACGTCAATGGTTCGGCCAAGTTGCTGGAGGCCGTCAGGAAGATTTTGAAAATCGAACCGGGCCAGACCACCAAAGACCGGTTGTGGAGCCTGGAGACCGTGGCCTGTATGGGCGCCTGCGGCCTCTCCCCGGTCATCTGTATCAATGGCGAGTTCTACGCCAAAGTCACTCCCAAATCGGTCATGAAAATCATCGAAGATTACCGCAGCCAGGAGGCCGCCCATGCCGGAAAATAAATGCTTTACCGTCCCCGGACTGCCGGGGAAGGAGTTGTTGTCCGCCCTCAAGAAAAATCCTTTTCCCGCCGCCAAGAACGACGCCGAACTGAGGAAGGTGCTTAAACTCCTGCGCCGCGAAGACGTGGACAAGCCCGTCATCTATGTGGGCACCGGTACCTGCGGGTTGGGCGCGGGCGCGGGCAAGACCCTGGCCGCCATCAAGGCCTATGTCAAATCAAAAATCAAGAGCGCCGAGGTGGTGGAAGTGGGCTGCATCGGCATCTGTTCCGAAGAGCCGTTGGTGGACGTGCAGCTGCCGGGCAAGCCGAGGGTGAGTTTCCGCCGCGTGACTGAAAATGATGTGCCGAAACTGCTGGACGCGGTCTTTGCCGGTAAGCAGGTGCCGGAGCAGACGCTCGGCTGTTTTGCGGAGGCTACCGCCGCGGGCGGCCTGCCGGCCATCGGCGACCATCCCTTTTTCGCCACCCAGACGCGCTGGGTGCTGGCCAATTGCGGCCTGATCGATCCGGTGAGTATTGAGGAATACATGAGCCGCGGCGGGTTCGCGCAGCTGGCCCGCATATTGGCCACGCTCTCCCCCGACCAGGTGTGCGACCAGGTGGAGCTCTCGGGCCTTAAGGGTCGGGGCGGTGGCGGTTTTTTAACCGGCAAGAAATGGAAACTCTCCAACCAGAAACCGGTCGAGGAAAAATATCTCATCTGCAACGCGGACGAGGGCGATCCCGGCGCCTTCATGGACCGGGCCGTGATTGAAGGCGACACGTACCGGCTGATTGAAGGCATGGTCATCGCCGCCTACGCACTCAGGGCCCACAAGGCTTACGTCTATATTCGCGCTGAATACCCGCTCGCCATCGAGCGGCTGAAGACGGCGCTGGCGCGCTGCCGCGAGTATGGCCTCCTGGGTGAAAAGATCCTCGGTGCCGATTTCAGCCTGGAGATCGTCATAAAAAAGGGCGCGGGCGCCTTTGTCTGCGGTGAGGAAACCGCGCTCATGCACAGTATCGAGGGCAAGCGCGGCATGCCGCGGCCCCGGCCGCCCTATCCGTCCGAAGCCGGTCTATGGGACAAACCCACCGTTATCAACAATGTGGAAACTCTGGCCAACGTGCCGGAGGTTTTCCGCCTGACTCCCAAGGGCTTCTCGGCCCTGGGGACCGACGGCAGCAAGGGGACCAAGGTCTTTGCCCTGTCAGGTACGGTGGCGCGCACCGGCTTGGTGGAAGTGCCGATGGGCACCAGTATCCGTCACATCGTGGGGCAAATCGGCGGCGGGGTGACCGGCGGGCGCCGGGTTAAGGCCGTGCAGATGGGCGGGCCCTCGGGCGGTTGCATTCCCGAACAGCACCTGGACGTGGAGATCGATTACGAATCGCTCAAAGAGTACGGGGCCATCATGGGGTCCGGCGGCATGGTCGTGATGAACGAGCACACCTGCATGGTGGACCTGGCCAAATACTTCATGGAGTTCATCCAGAACGAAAGCTGCGGCAAGTGCATTCCCTGCCGCCTGGGCACCAAGCAGATTCTGGACATCCTTCGGGCCATCACCCGCGGCCGTAATGAAGAGACTGAAGTGGACGCCCTCCTGCGCATGCACGGCGTGATCTACTTGGAACAGCTGGCCGCCACCATCAAGGAGATCAGCCTCTGTGGTCTGGGACAGACGGCCCCCAACCCGGTGCTCTCCACCCTGCGCTGGTTCCGCGAGGAATATGAAGCGCACATTTTTGAGCGCACCTGTCCGGCCGGCGTCTGCCGCTCCCTCTCCGGCGTGCCCTGCCAGCGCAACTGTCCGGTGGGCACCGAAGTCTGGCACTATATCGCCCAGATCGCCAACGGGGAATTTGACGAGGCCTACCGGGTGATCCGCAAGGCCAATCCCTTCCCCTCGTCCTGCGCCCGGGTCTGCAACCATCCCTGCGAGGCCAACTGCCGTTCCGGTTCCACCGGCGGCGATCCCATCGCGGTGCGCGCGCTCAAGCGCTTCGTGGTGGATAATGTGAATCCGGAATCCTTCAAGAAACAACCGGTGATCAAGGCCGGTCCGCACGCCAGGCGCGTGGCCGTGATCGGCGCCGGTCCCTCGGGACTGACGGCGGCCAACGCGCTCTCGTTGGAAGGCCACGCGGTGACCATCTTTGAGCGCGAGAAAACGGCGGGCGGCATGCTCATGGCCGGTATCCCCGAATACCGTATGCCGCGGGGCGTGCTGGAACGCGAGGTGCGCAGTCTCATGAATGAGAACATCGAGGTGAAGTTCGGCAAGGAACTGGGCAAGGATTTTACGGTGGACGGACTCCTCAAGGACGGCTACGACGCCGTCTATCTGGCCATCGGTTCGCACAAGAACCAGAAGCTGGGCATCAAGGGTGAAGAAGCCTCCGGCGTGATGGCCGGTATCAATTTTCTGAAAGACTACAACCTGCGCGGCAGCGAGACCGCTTCCGGCCGCGTGGGCATCATCGGCGGCGGCAATTCCGCCATTGACGCGGCGCGCGTGGCCGTGCGCCAGAAGGCGGTCCGGGAAGTGACCGTTTTTTACCGGCGCTCGCAGAACGAGATGCCCGCCTATCCCGAAGAGATCGAGGCGGCCCTGGAAGAGGGTGTGAAGATCATGCCCCTCATGACTCCGGTGTCCGTCCGTGCTGAAAACAACAAGCTCAAAGGAGTCACCTTCCTCAAGAACCGGCTGGGCGAGAAAGACGCGACCGGCCGACGGCGCCCCGAGCCGGTGCCGGGCAGCGAGACCGAGGTGGGTCTCGACACCCTCATCATCGCCATCAGCGAACAGCCCGAGACCGACAACATCAAGGAAGTGAAGACCCGGACGTGGGGCGGCATCATCATCGATCCGGAGACCTTCCTCACCAACGTTAAGGGCGTTTTCGCGGGCGGCGAAGCGGTGACCGGCCCGGGCACCGTCATCGACGCGATCGCGGCCGGCAAGAAGGCGGCCAAAATCATGCACCGGTATCTCTCCGGCAAGGGCCTGGTGGTCTTCGAGGACATCATCCTGCCGGATACCTATGTGGCGCCGGCGGACGGCGGGGAAGACGACGGACGAGAAAAAACCAGGACCAAAATCCCGCACCTGGCGGTGGTCAAACGCAACAAGAATTTCTGCGAAGTGGAACTCTGCCTCACGGCGAGCGACGCGATGGCCGAGGCCCGGCGCTGCCTGCGCTGTGACCTTGAATTCACCGCCTCCAAGAAGTAGCCGGAGGGAAAGGATATACGACGATGGCGAAGATAACGGTAAACGGCAACGACATAGCGATCAGGGGCGGGGAGACCATCCTGGAGGCGGCCGGGAAGGCCGGCATCTCCATTCCCACCCTCTGCCACATGGAAGGATTTCCTCCTTCAGGCGCCTGCCGCATCTGCATGGTGGAGCTGGAAGGCCGCGGACTGGTGCCTTCCTGTTCCTTCCCGGCCGCGGACAACATGGTCATCCGCACCCATTCCCCCCGCGCCCTCAAGGCGCGCAAAACCGTGGTGGAACTCCTCCTGGCCAACCACCCGGACTCCTGTAATTATTGCTCCCGCAACCAGAACTGCCAGCTGCAGTCCCTGGCCAATGAACTGGGAGTGAGACAGCGGGTCTACGCCGGGCAGAAGGAGAAGTTCAAGCTGGACAGTTCCAGTCCCTCCATCATCCGCGATCCGGCCAAGTGCATCCTCTGCGGCCGCTGCGTGCGCGTCTGCG
>CAYQRT010000007.1:0-5143 GCA_964419695.1 uncultured Spirochaetaceae bacterium
GGCGAAGGATCCGGAAGCGGCGAGGGGGTGGGTGTGGGTTTGGGAATGGGCCGGGGTGTTTCAGTCGGCAGCGGAGAGGGTGCGGGTGTCACCGGGGGGCGCGGCGACGGCCGGGGCGAGGGTTTCACGGTGGGTTTCGGCTTCACCGTGGGCTTGGGTTTTTTTTGTTTTTCCTTCGACTCGTTTTTTTCCGGAACCGTTTTTTCATGAGGTGCGGGGCCCGTGTCCTCCACCTCCGGGGTCAGTTCAAGAGTCTTCGTCTCTTCGATCATCTTGATCTCACGTTTTTCCTTGAGCACGCGAATGACGATATCCTTTTTCTCTCCGGGGACCAGGGCGAATTCTATCTCATCGGTCTCAAAACGGTGGTAGGCGGGGATGTCGCCGGACAGGACTTTGAACTTCCAACCACCGGGCCGTACTTCCTCAAAGAGAAATTCACCGTTCCGGTCAGTGAGCATGCGCCGGGTTTCATCCGCGCAGGATATCTCCACCAGCATGTTGGACAGGCCGGCGGAGCGTTGTAATGCGCCCGAGCCCCCCCCCTCCGTTCCCGCGCCATGTTCCGCCAGGTAGACGGCCACGTGTCCACGGACCGTCGCGGCACGGACCACGCCCAGATCGATCGTCTTTTCGTCGCCCGGGGCGATATCGAGTTTTACGGGCGTTTTTATAGCGGGGATGCGATCAATGCCCAAGGCTCCCCTTTCCACGGTCAGGAAATAGGCGCCGCCCTTGGGCAGGAAAAAGGAATAATTGCCGTCCTTGTCCGTGGAAGCGGCCAGACCGTTGATGCGCAGGATAATCTCCGGGAGTCCCAGTCCGGTCACCGCGTCAAACACCCGGCCCTTGACCCGGCAAACGCCTTCCTTGCGGCTCACCGGAAAATCGAACGGAATGGAATATTTGGCCCACAGGGAAAAATTGGCATCCGTCTCGCCGGTACGGAAGACAAGGATGGAAGAGAGACCGGCGGTGAGTTTATGGCGATTGGGGAAAAGATAGGATGCGTTGGCCGACAGGTCCAGGTTGACCCATTCCAGGTTGTCCCCGGTTATCAGGTAGCCGTTCTTGACGCCGGCGGAAAGAATGAGTTTGTCTATGTTGAACTGCCCGGTCACCGACAATCCAAACCGGTCGGCGTTGTACACCGACGGATTAATCGTGCCATCGTACCAGAGCCAGAACCCGTATTCCATACGTGAGGAGGGCCGCCAGGTCATACCGGCGTTGTAATTATGCGAGAACGCGAAAACCGACGTGACGTAGTCGTAGCTGAAACTGGCCATGGCCCCGGCCGTCACCGTAATCAACCCGAGTGGCTGCCGCGCCGTGAGTTTGATATTATGCTGTCCCGTATCGTACGTGTACGCGGGGAAGCGGTCCGTGCGCTGTACGTTCTGGTAGGTCAAAGACAGGTTGGTTTCAACCAGCGGAATGATATACCCGGCGCCCGCCTGGATAAATCGCGTGCGATGGGCCGTGGACAGGGCCGGGTTCAGGAGGAGATTAGTCTCTAGAATGTAAAAGGCCGCCTGAAAGGTCAAGCGTCTGTCAAGCAGGCGCAGCCCGCCGTTGGCCGATATTTTGTACAAATCCCGATAATCGCCTTCGAATCCGGGATCGGCGTAGATACCGTTCAAGGAGTAATAGACCCAGCCGTGGTCGCCCATGCCGTTGAAATAGAGCGCTTTGGTGAAACCTCCGTCCCCGTCGATCTCTCCCGCCGCGTCCAGGTCGAGGATGATCTCCGGCAGCGGCAGGTACGTCTGGTGAATGCCGAAGAGAAAGTTATTCTGTAAACGGGTAAGAAAATCCAGCGATACCCGGTAGCGGTAATCACGGGGCAGGCCGGTATCCGCCACCTGGAAAGCGGCGAACCCGCCCAGGGATTGTCCGAATCCCGCCCCCCACAAGTCGTAACAATAATACACCCCCAGGCTGAAAGGCAGCGGAAAGACGGAAACCCCTACGCCGCGTCCGTAGCGGTATTTGTCAAGCAGGGGGGACAGTGAATAGCCGTTATCGCCCGCCAGCACCTGCAGGAGCAGCGACCGATACGAAATACTGTAGCGGTCCCATGAATTGAGGAGGATGTTCTCCGTCGAATCCATCCGTTTCTTGATGTGCATTTCAAAGGCGTGTTCGCCCTTTTCATCCAGGGTGCCCTTGCCGTCCAGGGTCAGTTCGCCTCCGCCCAGCCAGGCGTCGTTGGAAAACCCGGTAAATCCCTTGATCCCCAACTCAAAGGGCAGGGTATGCATGAGCGAACCTTCCAGTGTCGAGAGCGGCACGACCTCCACATTACCGATGGCACGGGTGAGCAACGTTCCTTTTTTACGCGGCGCCCCTGCCACCGGCGCCTGCCAAGCCTGGAGCACGCGCACTTCCAGACGGTGCATGAACGCGCGCCGCGCGTCAGGATCGGTATGAACAATGATCTCAATTTTCTGCTGTTCCCCCATTTCCAGAACGATACCGCCCGGCGGGGGTGGTTCTCGAAAATCCCAGGCATACCGCTCGCCGCACTTCACTTCCAGGTCGACCACGGTGCGCGTGTTTCCCAGATTGTAGATAATAAATTCCGCCGGGTAGTCCATCCCCGCTATAACCAGATCCGGAAAGGAAACGATCTTGATGTCCAGCGCCAGGCTGGGCAGGACATCAACACTCAGCAGGTGGGTGGCCAGGACCGAACCGTCCAGGCGCCGCCGGGCGCGGTAGGCAAACTGATGTACGCCCGCGCGGGCGTTTTCAGGCACATAGATGTGCACCAGGGCCAGCCCGCTTTGACCCGGCCGCAGGGTGAAATCGGGCAAGGGTCCGGCGGAGACGAAGCCCTCGGGCACGTCTATTTCCTGATGAATGACATACGACTCCCGTCCGGTGTTTTTTATGACCAGGGCCCGGGAAAAATGGCTGTCCGTCTTGACGGCCAGCGGAGAAGTGTCCGTTTGGATGATAACTATCCCGGTCTCATCGGACCAGGCGGGAAAGGCGAGAAGGACAAGTATGCTTAAAAAAAAAACCTCATTTTAGTACCAGGTTGAAATTCGCTCCAAAAATATCCGAGCCCCCGCAATCGATCACCACCAGGGCCTTATAGGTGTTGTTGGGGACGGAGGTAAGGTCGATGGTGTACTTGACCGATGTGCCGGGATACAGCCGCAACCGCTCCCCCTCATATTTACCGAAGTAATTACCGGCGGCGTCGTACAATTCCACCCAGATGAAGCTGCGCAGCCAACGCTCGCCCGTATTCTCCGCGGCCAGTTCCAATACCTGCTTAAGGCCCTTTTTCACCAGTTTGGTGCTGATGAACTTGAGGCTTCGCGTTCCTGAATCGCCTATGTGAGTCACCACCTGGATACCGTAACGAAACACCTGGCGCACGCCCATGGCAACCTTGTTCCCATCACCGACCGACGACTCGGGGGAATCCTCGGGAACGCCTTCCACCATGAAAATGCTCCAGTACGTGCCGGTCAACGTCTTGTCGTCCGGAACCTTCACCGTATACTGAATGTTCACCGCGTCCTGGGGAGGGATGGTCAACCGCTTGGGGCTGAACGATATCCACCCGGCATTGGAACGGGGGATCTTCCCCGGATCGCCGTAGAGCACACGTCCGTCCGCGTAGAAAAGGTAGTCGGTTTGGTACACCTTAACTTCCTGGGGTTTCTCACCCGGATTCTGCACCTCTACCGAGCCGGTATAATTTTCACCGGGCAAGGCGGTTTTCTCATGGGTCATGGTTCCCTTGATGATGACCTCGGTCCAGGAACACGCCAGGGAAACACAAAAGCATGTTATGACGAAAAAAATGTTTCTCATCCGGGACACGTTCGTCACAAATCCACCTCGGTGTATATTATCGTAGTGGTGTAGGTATTGACTCCCAAGGCCACCGATATGCCGGTCAGGTACAACTGCACCTTTACCCCCGATCTGGCCCGGCGGCCGCTGAAGAAGGCGGTATCCGTGGTGGTAATGAGCTGGTAATTGGTACCGCCGGTGATGGAAGGATTGGTGCCTCCCCCAGCCGTGCCGTCGGCCGTGCGCCGGGCGTACAGGGAGAGATTGGCGTGCCAAAGCGTGTCTGAACGGCGAATGTCGACCCGCCAATTATTCATATTGTTGCCGAACAGGTTGTGGATATCAATGTCCACCAGGTCGCTGGCGCTCTCCTCATCCGGGTCGAGATCGGTACCCGCGGCGCCGATCAACTGGGCCGGTCCGCGGGTGACCGTCCAGCCCCCGCCGGGCACCGTTATGTCGATCTGTCCGCCCGCGAACGCTATTGCGGAAAAAGCGAGAAAAAAAGACAATACAATTGCCCAAAAAATAATCGTTCTTTCCATTTTTCTCCCCTGCGCCCGATAAGGAAGGGAGGGCCCGAGCGTGGGCCCTCCTCCTCTATGAGTTATGAAGCATCGGAAAGCGTAAAGGTCACGGTGACGGTGCTCGTGTCGCCCACCACCAGCTGAGTCACGTCGTCCACGCTGAAGGTGTACGTCAAGGCCGCGCCATTGGCGCCCACCCCGGTGGCGCAGCTCCCGATGGCCGTGATGATGTTCTGCGGCGTGTCAGACAGCGTGATCTGGGCGCCCGCCGTGCCGCAGCCGGCCGGTACGCTGGTCACTTCCAACAGCAGCGACGTGCCGGCCGGGGCCGCGTCCGTCCCTCCCCAGTTGGCCGAGATATACCGCGTGTCGCCCGTGGGCACCAGTGATGTATACTGTAAAAGCTTGCTGGTGTCGGTATCGCCGGTCGGGTCCATGCCGCCGGCCGCCGGAGCGATGGTGTTCAGCGTGATGGTGGCCGTGCTGTTCAGGTCGATCAGGCATACTTCCAATACGTTCAACGTCACGTCATGTTGGGCCGTGTCGTCCGCGAATACTATTCCTGCGATAAACATAAAAACGATGCTGAGTACGATTAGACGCTTCATGGTAACCTCCTCTACGTCCTTCCGGTATCTGTGCTCACATTCAGTCCTCGTACTTCTTAACTCGCTCGTTCCAACGCTTCAATTTATGAATATCTGACTTATGACAGGATTACTAATTTAGATTTTTTATTATATTTGGATATATTTAATATATAACAATTTTAAACATTAATCAACATTTTTTATTAAATA
>CAYQRT010000007.1:5243-23151 GCA_964419695.1 uncultured Spirochaetaceae bacterium
GGATATATTTAATATATAACAATTTTAAACATTAATCAACATTTTTTATTAAATAAAATTCACTCCCGTTTTCGTAAAAAAAGTGAGCTGGAACCATAAAATCAAAGGAACTTCTAAGAAACTATATTTTTATATGTGTTAAGGAAATATCTGTTCTTCGCGGGAAGAGGATCCTCGAAAAAATCAGAAAAAGTGACTTGACAATCGCAATCTTCGGGGCACTAGTCAAGAGTTACGTAACTTTGTTCCAAACGCCGAAAGTCTTCTTTCGAAAATTTCTAGAATCTTCCACTCAATAATGGGGATATTTTTCAACCCGTCACTGGGAATTGCCAGAAGATCAGTATTTTTCTCAGCCTTTGCCGTAAACAGAGTCGCAGATCCCAAGAGGATACTTTCTTCTCCAAAAAAATCGCCCGGCTGTAATACATCGACCGGGGTTTCTTCAAAAAAAACCCGCATTCTGCCCTTGAAAACCATATACAGCGCCGGTTTTTCATCCACGTGCAACCTTTTTCCTTTGGCTAAATGCAAGCGTATCATTTCCTGCGCGATACGGTTCTGTATGACACTGGACACCATTTCTCCGAAAAGATCGGTACATTGGAGAAAATTCAAATTTTCATTAATGCGTTTTATGTCTTTGAACAGAAAATTTCTTTCGATAAACGCCTTATACAGCTCCACGGGAATCTGCAAAACACGCACATAACTCATGGCCCGATAGGTGCGTTTGGAGGCTGAATTGGTGATGGCCGAAAGTTCGCCGATGAACGAACCGGCCGAAAGTTCATTATGGATACCGGATTCCGAATCGATGAACTCCACCACTCCATTAAGAATAAGATAGATGTATCGGTTCACCACGCCCTTTTTAATGATGATCATCCCCACGTTTACCGCCATCTCATAACAATTGAGAAGCATGTTGAGGTCATGAGGGCGGGCCTGGGGGAAGAATGAACGAAGGTAATTCCAGGCGGCCTGCATGGAATAATTCTTGTGAGCGTGGATGAGTACATCCTCCATTCCGAAAGTGGCGTTCGAGCCGATTTCCTTCTGGGCGTCGGTCAATTCCATGGAGGTATGGCTGAGAATGATCTTTTGCGACATATCATTGATAAAGTCCACGGCGTCACCGTGAATCATGCCGCCGCCCACGTCGATTTTTTTAAGTTGTACGGGCTGTGTGATTTTGGTCTTGAAATTTTCGTAAATATATTTGGCCTGCTTGTCCTTCTTGGACGGTTCCGACAGCAGCTGGTCCAGAATTTTAAAGGAGGGAATATCCGCCAGGTGGGCATAGGTTTTATATCCGTCTTCCCAGAAAGTCCTGAAAAAGAGAACGGTCGTTTCCACAGGGTGGGGGGAGAAAACCTTCATCACCTCCAACCCGTCGATATTGTTCCATACATCGGTTTCCAGATCGCATATCTCAAATGAACCGATGAACCGCTGTTCCGAGATCGACATAAGCGTGGCCAACTTCTTGGAAACCGAAGCGCGCACCAGGGGCGTGGCGAAATACTTGATCCGATGATCGGAACGGACCAAAGAGGTGAGGCCGGCAAAATGATCGTCATGGGCGTGCGTATGGAAAATACCCTCAATTTCATTGACACTGATGCCCAACGCGGTCAGGGTGTGGATGATGTTGGGCCCGGTATCGATCAGGTAGATCTTGCCCTGGAATGTGATAATACTGGCCATGCACGGTCGCGTCGGATCCCAGCCGTCCCCCTCACCGATGTGAATAACTGAAAAATACTCACGGTTGATCTTATGGAAGTCAAGCCTGACAGCCGGTTCATACTGCTCGTTCTTACGCAGATTGAGATCGACCACCAGGGTCTGTCCCTTGTAAGAGAATTCATAGATATTGAGCTTAAGCCGGCGGACCATGGCTTCGTCCCTCAATTCAACCGATTCATTTTCCATTATGCGGTATTCAAGAAGCTCATCCACCCTCTTCAGTTTATGGAAAGCAAATTTCAGCTTGAGATCGTACATGGCGCGTGCCATCTGCTTTGGCACTCCCGTGTTGATTATCTCTTCTGTTGAAAGAAGACCATAATTGCCACGCATAATATATTCACTTTGGGCGCTTATCTGGTTGGGTACGCCGATTAACAGGGGACGGAGGCCGGTATTTGATGGATGACCGGGAATAAGCATACCCTGACGATAAAACATCTGCAAAATAGGGAATTCAGCCAGATTGGAAAACTGGCCATTCTGAATGGATGTATCGGCTAATAGTATGGCGTTCGGACCGGTTTCATACTCAATATTGTCTTTGACACGGCTGACAATCAGTCCCCGCTTCTGCAAATGCTTCACAATATCCGCCGGGCATCCACAGAGGACACGCAAATCAACTTCGGGTATTTCAATCCAGTAGACACCGGTCGTAACCTTGATTTTTTCCATTATGCAACCTACGTCCCCAAGAATAGATAAATCCTTTATAGAATTCAGCCCCATGTACACTATATCCGTTTCTTTATTCTATTTCAAACAATACTACGTACTGACATGATCCTCGAAAGCAGTATCAGGTTTCATATCCATTAAAACCTTCAGGAGATATTCTCCCCATTGGTACATCGCACATCATACATATCACTGTTGATGTTCTTCCTTTGCCTCCAAATTCGATATCACCATATGAACCAACTCATCGTCCATATCCCTCACCGGCACAATAGATACATTCCCTTTTTCAGAGATTAACGTATGCAGCCGCTTTTCTGTAAAAATACGATTTATCAATCGTCTGTCTTTACGTAAGCATGTATACTGAGCCATATTAATGATTCGAGCCAATCTGAAAATAGTTATAAGGCTTCTTGTTGTCAGTGATCCATTCCAGCTGAAAAAAGACGTTCCTAAAGATAATCTGGGGGTTTTTCCGTAAAAACACTTTGTATCCTCAAATCCCCTAGTCCCTGGAACCGCATAATATGGAGAAATGGCCATCCGCGTTGGTATCGTGAAAAGAAACTTTATTGTTTCTGCGATACTTTGCTTTGTATCTTCCACAAAACCGGCGATAAAGTAACTCACCACAGGAATATTTTGGGCTGCGATGTGATTGACCAGTCTGGCAAATCTGAATGAATCTCCCGACCTGGCCTGCCGAGTTAAGGATGCCTTGTCCGCACTGATAAAAGAAAAATTGAACCGATTGAAACCGATGTGTATCAACTGATCGGCAAGGGAGGGAGGCAGTAAATTGTAATCAAGCCCATTTTCCGCCGAAAAGGTGGCGCCCGGGAAAAATCGCCTGAATGCCCGACAAGCCGAGAGCACAAAGTCCGGATCAAGCAACAAATTGTCGTCCTCAAAATTAAAATGGAATTGAGTATCACGCCCCGGATGGTTCCTCCGCCTGGATTGATCAAGGGTGGCAAGTATGCTCTCTATAGACTCCAGGCTGCTTTTACGGAAGGCTGGGCCATGGACCAAATGAGTCGAGCAAAAACAGCATGGCCTCGGACACCCTCGCGAAATGGAGGCGGATAAAAATATATTTCGCGTTCTCTTTTCAGTATACGCGATTGCCGGGATCGGTTTTGATTCTGCAATTGAGACGGCGCGACGACTTCCGTCATTTCTATTTCCGGCCAGATACACACCGTCTAATTTTTCCACTATAAGCTTTTCGATTAACCAATCGGATTTCCTTTCCATACCTCTGGAAATTTCAAAGATGTGAATAAATCGAGACAGTATCTCCCCGCCTTCCCCTGCAAGAACAGCATCAATACCGGATTCCTCAAGATAATAACGCGGATGTACGGTCGGACCGGCGCCCCCGGCCAGAATAAATAAATCAGGACACAACGACCTTACCTGCCGGCTTAAATCCACCGCCTCTTGGGCGTAAGCATAAGCAAATGATGAAATACACAGAAGATCCGGCTTTTCCTGGTAAATTTTCTTGGCGCAGACTCTACAATCCGGCCCCCAATGGTAATACTGAGTGAAAAACTTAACCGGCCCTATTTCATGTTCCATAATATACGGCCTGAGGTACTCAAGCTCATCAGGCAGGGGGATTTTAGCACGCAGTAATTTTTTTCTTTGGAGTAGGGCGTCCTTGTCATGCACACCACCGTCCCCTAATGGAAAATTCATAACGATTACTTCATGCCCCATGGCCGACAAAGCTTGCCGAAGAACCTCCGTCCCCAGGGCAACCATGCGGTGTTGTGTTATGTAAAAGTCGCGGATGGGTGGACAGGCGATGACAATCTTCATTTCCAGTATCCTATTCTTAATACCCCCGAATCTGTCAAGTAGAGATCATGGTTCCGTGTGCTTATTCCGTCTTTTACCATGATGGTACGGGGGACGGAGGTTTTTCTCCTCTCATTTCATCACACATACTTGACAATCGCCCTGTCATACTGTAAGTTTTGTTACGGAAAATAACGTATAGTATCAGAAACGATCTCGGGGGTGTAGCTCAGTTGGCTAGAGCGCATGAATGGCATTCATGAGGTCAAGGGTTCGATTCCCTTCACCTCCACTTTTTCTTTACGGCGTAACAGGAGATGATGAACAGCGAAAATCTTGATCCAGAGATCGCCAACCTCCTTGGAATCAACGAAGCAGTTGCGCCGTCCCCGGCGGCCGCTTCGTCCTCCCCTCCTCCCTCCTTCGGCAAACTGTTCAAGGAGGACAAGACTGACGCTGAAAACGCCCGCTTGGCGGAAGAAGCCCAGCGCGTTCAAAAGCAGCAGTTCACCAAGGTGGCCAAAATTCTCGGGAAACCCAATCCGGTGCTGGCCGACAAGGATTTTTACAACCGCGTCATGGCCGGCGAGAGTCAGGAAGCGACCAAATTTCATGACGTTTTCTCGCACTTTCTGAAGGCAAAAAACCCGGAAGACCGTTCCACCTATCGCAATCGGACCATTCCCGCTTATTGGGACATGCTCTCTCATATCGTGGAACGGATTACCGCTTCGCTCTCCGCTCCCAAACTTTTTTGTATCCGCTACGGGCTGCTGTCCCCCCTGTTCCTTGGCGCCGACCAACGCGACCTCCTCAGTAAAATCCCCACCCGCAACGAGTATGGGGAACCCATTTACTATCTGGATGAGTGGATGCAGCGTATCGCTCAGGGCAAAGAAAAATTGTCCGCCACCGACGAAGTCCGTAAGGTCATGATGGATACCTCGCAAAAAAAACTGGATAAACTGGATAAGCGCAAGGGGCAGCGGGACGCGGAAATAGCCGCCCTGCGCAATCGGGTCGTCCAGCTGGAAGAGGCGGAAACGGATCTGGAGCGGAATATCCGGATTCTTCTCAACCACGACGTACGCGAAGACCTGGGAGGCCTGAAAGCCTGCTTCAACACGGAACAGAAGCGCGCTCTCTCCACAATCAATGATCTCCTGCGGCGGCTGTCCGTCATTGATCGAGACCTGAGCCGTTCATACGAATCGGTGGGGGACATAGACAGGGAGCTCGACGATCTGGAAAAGAGCACCGAGGGTCTTGATAAGGATATGGTTGTGGACACCCAGGCCATCACCACGGAATTCAATGCCGTCAGGCAAATGTCAAAGATGTGCGTAGGCCGCAAAGGCAACCACATGCCCGTGCTCATGAAGAACTATTTCGTCGCCGCCATAGCCCAGTTGGGCACCCGGGAAAACATTATCAACATTCTGGCCGACGTCGAAGCCCTGGACCCGGGACTGTTCATCCGCCGCTACCGCGAGCAGGACAACCGCATCGTCCCCAATATCATCCTGCTGCCCAATTACGGCGAGTTCGGAGTCTGTTGGCAGCCCTTTGAAAAGCACAACCGTTCCGCCAGCCGGGCCCGGCTGGCCATCCCCATCTTCCCCAAAAACCTGTCGCTGGCGGTGCTCTCCGCCCTGGGCGACCTGCGCTGGCAGGTAGCCAAAGAACGGGCCCAGCACCGCTGGATGGAGGAAGGTATTACGGGCCGCTACTATCAGTGGTTCTCCGAGACCAAGCAAAAGGGTGACGTAAAAGACGCGTTCATCCGCGATTACATCCTTTGGCTTTCCAAGGAAAGTGATGGCGTTCAGAAGCTGGACCGGGAAGTACGCGGAATCTTCTGGCGCACCATTCCCTTCCCTCATGAGATCAAGATGAAGCTCAAAAACCGGGGCTTCGTCTACAGCGAACTTTACAAAAAAGACACCAACATCGCCATGTCCGACGGTTATTAGTCACTTACCCTTCTTTTTCAAAGAACTGCATTTTCATCTTTAAAACCATTTACGCGTGTAGTATACTGTTCAATATCACCAGGGGAGTTGCGAACGCCATCAACATGAAAAAACCTGATAAACCCGTCGTTTACCGAAAGGACTATGTGACCATTGAAACGGCGGATAAAATAAAGCTCGAATACCGCATCGCCAACCCCCTCCTTCGCCTGGGCGCCTTTTTAATCGACCTGGTGTTAATGACGATTCTTTTTCTGGTTATCATCTTTCTCATCGATGTCATCATGGCCGGCAATGATCTGGGAAAATTCTTCAATCAGGAAAACCTGACCGGCATGGCCTATGCATTCTATTTTATCCTGATCTTCACCTTGCGCTGGGGTTATTATCTCTTTTTTGAAATGGCGTTCGAAGGAAAGACGCCGGGCAAATTCATCTGCGGCATCCGCACCATCCACTACCAAGGCAAGCACCTTGATCTGGCCACGCTTGTTCTGCGTAATTTTGCCCGTATATTGGACGAACTTGATTTTTGCATTTCCGCCTTCATCTGCATGCTCATCAATCGCGAATACCGCCGCATCGGCGATCTCCTGGCCCACACGATCGTGGTCAAGGACGAACGCGTCATGGAGATCGGCAAAGCCGTTCCCCTCACCCTGCCCGCCTTAATCGTGCCGCCGGAGCTTCTGCGGGTGCCTTTCCTTCATCGGCTCACCGAAGAAGAGTTGTACATACTGCGTCGTTTTCTGACCGAGCATGCTCAAATACCCTTGACCCGCCGGAATGCGTTGACCGCGGACATGGCGCGGGCCGTGAACGTAAAAATCCAGGACCGCGTCGAACCGCGCAATCCTCTTGTCTATCTGGTGTCGGTGTATAAACGCCATGAGGAGCCCCATGCAGTCAAGTAAATTCATAGCCGAACGCAAGGAGTCCTGGGAACGGTTGCGCCTTTTGACGCGTAAAATCAGACGGACCGGATATCGCCGCCTGGCGCCCTCCGAAGCGCAGGATTTTCCCAACCTGTACCGCAAGGTATGCACCGACGCACAAACCGCGCGCACCCTACGGCTCGCGCCGGACATGATCGCCTACGTCAACACCATCGTTCTGCAGGCGCACACCGTGCTGTATGCCAGTCCCCGCAAGACCTTACGCCGCCTGGGCGCCTTCTTCGCCCACGATTACCCGCACGCCTTCGCCAAAAACGTTCGATACATACTCATCATGACGGTGCTCTTTTTCACTGTCGGCATCATTACGTTTACGGCCGTCTACCACCATCCCGAATATGCGAACGACCTGATCCCAGGCTACCTCAAGGACACCTTCAAGGACGCCCCCCTGCGCTCGGCCGCCGATAACATATCCATGGCCGGATATTACATCATGAACAACGTCACCATCGCCTTCGGCAGTTTCCTTTTAGGCGTCACCTTCGGGGTATTAACATTGTACGTCATCTTCTATAATGCGCTGGTCATCGGCGCAGTGCTGGGCCTGACCGCCTCCGCCGGATACGGGCACAATCTTTTTTCCTTCATCATCGCCCACAGCTCTCTCGAGCTTCTGGGCATGTGCCTTGCCGCGGGAGCCGGTCTGGCCATCGGCGTCAGCCTGGTGGTGGCGGGCGATGAAAAACGCTCGCGCACGTTCACCGGCAAGGCGCATGAAGTTGTGCCGCTCTTCATTATGGCGGGACTTTTTATCACGCTGGCCGCCTTCATTGAAGGATTTATATCCGCTTCCGCCATCTGGCTGCCGGGTAAGGTAGCTATTGCCGTCGTCACCTTTTTAGGAATCATCACGTACTCCCCCCTGTTTTTATGGCGCAAACTCGGACTGCGCGTCAGGAAAACCCGGCGGAATCGCGCGCGTCGCGGCGGCGCCCTCCCCATCGCCCTGGATTCCGGCCCCGCTGCCGAAGAGGCCTAGTTCATGCGAGATTTCCGCCCCCTGGGATTGGGAAACGTGTTTGACGCGTTTCTCAAGGTCATCTTCAATAAAAACGCCATGGCCTTGGTCGGCCTGTATGCCCTGCTGACGGTACCCGTGCTCTTTTTCCTTTTCCTGGGCCTGCTCAACGCCTTTACCGATTTGTATTCCTCCCTGGTCGGGCAGGCATCCTCCGCGTTAAGCGATAATCCCCTGCTGGCTGATTTCGAGTTGCCGCCCCTGCTCGTCTTGGGCATGATTCTCTATTACTTATTTTTCCTCCTCCTCTACAACTTAATGTCGAACGACCTGTTCGGATTCCGCTTCTTTAAAACACCGTACCGGGTACTGCCTTCATTCCGGGTCCAGATACGCCGGGTTCCCGGCCACCTCCTCTTTCTCTTCTTCCAGGGCATCTACTATATGATTCTCTACGTCATTATGTCACTTATCGTGGGTATCATCACCATGCTCACCGTGTCCATGGGATTTTCCGCCCTGACCATAGTGGTCATCATCATCGCCTTTCTCCTTATGATCGTCATCTTTACGGCTGCAGACGTTTTTGTGGTGGGAATTATTCCCTGTTACGCCATCGATCGGCAAGGCCTCTTCCGCTCCATCGGCCATTGGCTGGTGCTCGCGGTGAAAAACTACTTCAAACTGTGGGGATCCCTTCTTCTTTTTCGGGTCATTCTCATCGCCGGTACCTATATGCTTTATTTCGCACTCACCCAGGCGACACTCGCCCTCGTTGCCGCCGCCGGCCTGAAAACGGAAACGACGCTTCTCATGTTTATCCTGACACCCCTCTTGTATGTGTTTATCATCATCTTGCCGAACCAGATCGCGGGTAATGCCTTTCCCGCGGTTCTCTACTGCAACCAAAAGATCCGGCATGAAGGATGGGGCGCCGAATTGTTGGTACGTGAATTTTTGGAAGAACAATCAGCGGAAGGGCGGGCCGGCTGACGCATGACAAGACTGGAACGCCTAGGCACCGTTTTTCTTCTGCTCTTTTTATTTTCTTCCGTGGGCTTAAACGCCTTGCCTCAGCCGGAACAAACCCCGCCCGCCCGGCGGCAAGTGGCGGAGGTTATAGACGGCATGAAAGCGGAAGAATCCGCTTCCCACCAGGAAGCGGCCCGGCGCGCCCATGTGTTGGGGCAGATGGGGAAATGGCTGCAATCCAATACTTTCTATGTCAGACTACTGGTCGTCATCGCCGGCGTGCTGTTAGTCCTTGTCTTGGGGTATCTGCTTCTGCGTTTCTTCCTCCGCCTGGCCTCTACCCGCACGTCTCGAGTGGTCGACCGGCGCGCGTCCGGTCGGGGCGGCCGAGAATTCAATGCCGCCCACATTGACGGGCTGGAAAAAGCCGGCCGCTTTGACGAAGCGCTGCTTTATCTCCACCGCATGAGCATTGAGTCCCTGCTGGAAAGAAAAATACTTCAGGCGCGCAATCTGACCAACGCTTCCATCCTGGATCGGCTCTCGGACAAAAAATTATCACAGAACTTCCAGACCATTGCCTCCTTGAGCGAACGGGTGCTTTTCGACCGCTTGTCTCCCACCAGCCTCCAATACGGCCCGTGCCGGAAGGCGTATAACGCCGCGTTCGGAGAAAACGTATGAAGAAGATCCGGCCGGGCTTTATCATCCTCTTCGTGGTTCTTGCCCTGGTGATCGGTTCGGTCGTGTATGTGGTCTACCGCGTCGCCCGCGCCTCCGCCTCCTTTACGCCCCCGGAGGTGTCCGTGGAGGAGCAGGCTTCCGCTACTTCCAACCGCCTCGCCAAGACCCTGCTGGAGCGCCTCGGTTATCCCGTCAAGACCTTTTCGTTCCGCTACAACCGCGATCTCTACCCGGTGGTGATCCGCGATTACCATGAAGACGACGACTGGGACGGCTGGCGGACCTGGCTGGAGGGGGGCCGCACCCTCGTGCTCCTGGCCGGTTCGCAGTTGCAGCACAAGCTGAAAATGTCCGTATCCTCCGGCCATCCCCTTTTGGAGAACGTGGGGACGCTGGCCCTAAACCCGGCCTTGCACCTGGAAGATTTCAATTTCCCCTTCGACAACAGCGAACGGGTCTGGGTGGTAACGCATGAAAAGCGTCCCGTCATCATGGCGGACCGGGTGGGCCGGGGTCACGTGGTGTACGTGGCGGACGCCACCGTCTTCGCCGACGACGGGGTGTTGACGGCGGATAATGGATACTTCCTCAATAACTGCGTTAAAAGCCGTTTCCCGGGGACCGTGGTCTTCGACGAACGGGACGCCCACGCCCGGCACCTGATGGAAAACCAAGACACTTCCGCGGAACCGGCGTTCATCCTCTTTCGGGGACATTTCCTTCCCCTCTTTCTCCACATGGTCTTTCTGGGGATCATTTTCTGCCTGATCTTCTGGAAACGCTTTGGTCCCGCGCGCGATCTGGAGCAGTTCTCCAAACGCACCCTGCTTCTCCACCTGACGGCCGCCGGAAATTTTTATGAAAAAACCAAAAACCCGGCCGTGTTCGCCGACATCCTTGACCGCTACTTCCTTTTCCGCCTGCGCGATCTGCTGCACGTAAGGGGTGGTACGTCAAAGGAGCTTGAAGAACGGACCAAAAAGCGTCTTGACCTTTCGGTTCCGGACGAGGACGCCTTTGCCGTGGACCATACCCGCAACCTCGTCGCCCGGGATGACCGGCGCGAACTGATCATCTTACGTCTCAAAGGAGTGAAACGCTATCATGGGAAAAATAAAAACACCGGCTGAATTTCTCGCCCTCTACCGGGCGCTGGAAACGGAACTGGGCAAAGTCATCAAGGGTCAGGCGGAAGTCATCCGTTTCGTCATGCTGGCCCTGCTCACCGACGGACACGTCCTCCTGGAGGGGTATCCGGGATTGGGCAAGACCCTGCTGGCCAACGCCTTGAGCGTGCTGGTGGATGCCGATTTCAAGCGCATTCAGTTCACTCCGGATCTCATGCCCGTGGACATCATCGGCACCACCATTTACAACCACGAAAAGAACGACTTCACCGTCAAAAAGGGGCCGGTATTCACCAACTTCCTCCTGGCCGACGAGATCAACCGCACTCCGGCCAAGACCCAGGCCGCCCTGCTGGAGGCCATGCAGGAGCGCCTGGTGACGATCGACGGGGTCGATTACCCCCTGGACGAACCGTTCATCACCATCGCCACCCAGAACCCGATCGAGCTGGAGGGCACCTACCCCCTGCCCGAGGCGGAGCTGGACCGCTTCCTGGTGAAACTCATCCTCTCCTATCCGGAGAAGGAAGACGAAAAGAGCGTGCTCGCCATGCACCGCGACGGGTTCGACGCGCGCGATCTGCCCGGTTCCGGCCTGAAACGCGTCTGCGCCAAAAGGGATTTTCTTTCCTACAAAAATTCCCTGGCCGCCGTCCGTGTCGAGGATTCCGTCATCAACTATATCTACGAGATCATCGAGGCCACGCGCCGCACGCCGGGCGTGGAGGTGGGATCGTCCCCGCGCGGCGGCATCGCCCTGCTCAAACTGTCACGAGCCCTGGCCGCCGTGCGCGGCAGGGAGTTCGTGGTACCCGACGACGTCAAGGACGCCTGCCTTCCCGCCCTGCGGCACCGTCTCATTCTGGAGTCATCAGCCGAACTGGAGGGCAATACTCCCGACCATTACATCGGGCTGGTGCTCGAACAGGTGAAGGTGCCGCGGTGAGAAACGGCGTCCTCCCCGCGCCGCGCGCCCTCATCGCCTTCAGCGTGCCGCTGGCCGTCTCCGCCCTGGCCTTTGTCTGGCCGCCGGCCCTCTGGGTCGCCCTGGCCGCCGACGGGGCGGCGCTGCTCGTCCTGCTCTGCGATCTTCTGGTCAGTCCCTGGTACGGACGACGCCCGCGGATTGAAGTCCGTTTGCCCGCCACCATGGTCATCAACCGTTTCAACGAATTCTTGGTGCGCGTGGTCAATGACACCCGCCTGCCCGTCCGCTTCCGGCTGCTTCTGGATTGCGACGAATCCTTCGACCGGGCCTATTCCCGGGTCGAGATTTCGGCCGGTCCCGGAGAGACGCGAGAAGAAGTCGTCCGCCTCTTCGCCCGACGGCGGGGCGTATTCCCCGTGCGCCGCTTCTTCATCAAGGGCCGTTCGGTGCTGGGCCTGCTCAATTTCTTCCGCCGCCATGCTCTGCAGGCCGAAGTGCTGGTTCCCCCGTTTATCCGACCGGTAAACGAAGTCTTCCGCATGGTGCAGAAAAACATCGAAGTGCGCGAGGGAGCGCAAAAAAGCGCCTTCCTGGGCGAAGGGCGCGACTTTGAAATGCTCAAGGCCTACGCCAAGGGCGACGATTTCAACAAAATCGACTGGAAGGCCACCGCCCGTCTCCGTACGCCGGTGACGCGCGTCTATCGCCTGGAAAACACCCTGGAGGTGGCCTTGGTGGTGGATTGCGGCCGCATCATGGCCACCGAGGTGGACGGCATGTCATTGCTTGATTACGCGGCCGACGCGGCGCTGGTGCTGTCCTACGCGGCCGTGCGCAATTACGATTCGGTCAGTTTGACCTGTTTCGGCGGAGACGTCAGACAACATGTGCCTCCCATCAAGCACAAACGCGACCTGCAGCGCCTGAGCCTGGCCTTGACAATGGCCGAATACGAACAACGTGAACCGGACTTCGGCAGCGCCCTCGGGTTCGTGGCCCGCACCCTTTCCAAACGAAGCCTGGTCATCGTGCTCACCGACCTGGTGGACGATTCCAATTGCCGCGTGCTGGAATCCGCCTTCTCCGTGCTGCGGCGGCGCCACCTGGTGCTGTTGACGCTCATCCGGGACAAACGCCTCTTCGCCGCGGGCGAATCGCGCATCGACCGCCTGCTGTCGATTCACGTCAAGGCGGCCGCCGCCGACCTCATCATGCGCCGCGCCAAATCCATCGCCTCGCTGCGTCGTCTGGGCATCGACGTACTCGATGTCTACCCGGAACAGGTGACTGCGTCATTGGTGAATCATTATCTCGATTTGAAAAGCCGTAATTAGCAGGCTGCCGACAAGGTTCCACTTGTGCAACAACCTGCTAGGGGTTCACCGGCGGTAGTTCCGGTTTTTTCCTTCTTTGTATGGCATACGCCAGGGCGAGGACCAGGATGACGCCCACGCTTATTACAATGGACATATCCGCGACATTGAAGGTGGGCCAGCGCCGCAGGCCCAGCAGGCCGTAAAAATTGAAATCGATGAAATCGACCACCCCCTCCGGCCGGATGAGACGGTCGATCAGGTTTCCCAGGCCGCCGCCCATGACGGCGCTCAGGGGCAAACGGTATTCCCGGCGGAGTTCCTTTTCCCGAAAATAAAAGAAGACAAGCATACCCAGGGCCAGCACCGGCAGCAGTAGAAAGAGCACGGTCTGAAAAACGGGCGGCAGATCGCCTCCCCCCCCGAAGATGATGTAGGGATTGCGGCGATGGGTGATGCGGAGAAAATCGCCGATCACCTCCACCGACCCATTGACCGGCAGACTCGTCGCCACGATCTGCTTGACCAATTGATCCAAAGCGATCACGACGGCGGTCATGATCAGGGGGAGGATTTTCATTTTCATATCCCGCGACATCTTCATCCTCTCATCCGACCGACGCGCCCGCTGGCCGCGCCGCTCCTACAATCCGGTGGGCGTATCGATGAACACCGTGGCCAATCCGGTTTCCGCCTCCAGTTTGCGCATCACGGCCCGCACGCCGAAGACCTCGGTGGCGTAGTGTCCGGCGAAAATCACGTTCAGTCCCGCCTCCAGGCACTCATGATAGATCTCGTGCGACGTCTCCCCGGTAACAAAGAGGTCCAGCCCCAGATCGGCCGCTTCCCGGGCGCATTCAGGAGCCCCGCCCGAAACGATCCCCACGGTGCTGACCGGGGACGGCCCGAAAGCCAGATAGGCTGACGGCAGGGGTGGATGCCCCAACAGCGTCTCCGCCACCCCCTCCAGGGGTCGGGGAGCGGCGAGGATTCCGCGGCACCCGATGGACACTCCGTGATACAGGCCGAACGGTTCCACGTCGCGCAATCCCAGGTGACGGGCCAGCCCCGCGTTGTTACCCAGATTCGGATCCGTATCCAGCGGCAGGTGAACGGCGTAGAGCACAAGATCATTTTCAAGCAGCACCTTCAACCGGCGCCACAGGGTCCCGCTCACCGGTTTGGTTTTCCCGAAAAACAGGCCATGGTGCACAAACAGCAGATCGGCCCCGGCTTCCTGGGCGCGCCGGAACGTTTCCAAGGAGGCGTCCACGGCAAAGGCCGCCTTGGCGATGGCTCTATTGCGGCGGCCCACCTGCAGCCCGTTCAGGGCGGAATCGGCCTTCTCCATCTGGGGAAAGGGCAGCCATGATCGAAGCAACGCGTCAAAATCAGAGGCCAGCATGAGCATATTATAGTGATGGTTCTGTTTGTGGCAAGCCGTCCCGCCGCATTGCCACAACCCCCGCCATGCGATACAATTCCTGACGGCAACCGATATGAGCATGGAACAGGAAAAGCGTATTCTCTTTGATCACGCGGCCGACGCGTACGACATCTTCCGCCCCTCCTACCCCGAACCAGCCGTGGACTGCATCATTTCGTATGCGCGCGTCAAACGTTCGTCGCGTGTCTTGGAAGTGGGAGCCGGACCGGGCAAAGCCAGCGTGCTGTTCGCGGCGCGCGGCCTGACCATTGACTGTCTGGAACCCGGAGAGAACCTCTGCCGCCTGGCCAGAAAGAACCTGGCGTCCTGGCCGCGCGTCAACGTCATCCCGAGCACCTTTGAGGATTTCGACGGGCCCGGTGAGGGGTATGACCTGATGTACGCGGCACAGTCATTCCACTGGATCGATCACCCCCTCCGTTTCAGGAAGGCCCAGCGGCTTCTCTCGCGTCATGGATCGCTCGCCATCATCTACAATTACAGTCCGGCTCCCGAGAAGGGCCTTTCCCAGGATCTCCACCGGGCGATCCATGCGTCCAGCGGCGGGGCTATGAAATCAGGCAACTATGAGGACGAGATCGCCCGCTGGACCTCCCAGATCAAGGCCGACGATCTTTTCTTTGACCTGCAGGTGGAGCGTTTCCGCTGGCGCAGCGAGTATACGGCCCAACGGTACGCGGGCCTGCTCAGCACCTATTCCACGTTCCTGGCCCTGGAGAAAGCCACGCAGGAACGCATCCTCGCCGCGGTGGCCGACGTGTTCGCCGCGCACCGCCGGCCGCTGGTGCGTGATATGATCTGCGTGGTCTTCCTGGCGCGCAAGAACAGGCGCAGGGCCAGCGAGTAACCCCGGCTACATTCTTAAAAGAAGCAGCGTATGTTCCTCAACCTCCCCGCTCCGGCTTCATAGCGCATGTTCAGGACAAGAGGCTTTCCCGGATGCGTTCGCAACGTTTCCCGGCGTTCTTTTGCCAATAGGGCAGCAACTTCACATAGAATACTGCCAGCCCCGCCAATGCCGCGGATTTTAACAGTAACACAGGGACCAGTTCCAGCTGCCCGTCCAGCCAAAAGAGCAGCCACCATATTCCCACAATAATCCCCGCGGCAAAAATCCCTCCCGATTGGCCAAAGGTGACGAACCCACGCCATTTCCTCGGCACCGCCATGTATAAAGAAAGAAAGTTGCCGGAGATGATAATGGCGATCAGGGCCAGCAGGTAATTGATTATGGCCCGCAGTCCGGTCAGGCCGCCGAAGCGCCACAATGATGAAAGGATAATCGGCGCCGCCTGAATACCCATCACGGAAATGAAGCTCATATTTTTAGCTCTGACAACACGCGTAAAGCCCAGCGGGCTCAACAGATACCGGCCGAATCCCGCCGCTCCGTCCAGGCCGAAGCTGTTGAAGGCCGCCGCGGCGTTCAGCAAAAAAACAAGCGGCAGCAACACGATGAAAATGCGTTCCGACATGCTGCGGCTCAAGACGATCTGGGCGGTGAAAAACAGGCTCACCGCCAGACCCATCCACGGGTCCCCGGAACGCAGGGCATAGCGCTGTTCCTTAAGACCGAGAGCGGACAGGAGAACCCGTTCTTTTTTCCTTGATTGACCTCCGGCCTCAGGCGCAAACATCGTCACCGGAGCCTGGGCCAGCGAACGACGAAACAACAGCCAGGCCGTCACCAGGCAGCCCGCGATACCGGCGGTCAGCACCCCCAGCCAGGGCAGACCTCCGGCAGGATCCAGTGCCCGCACCGCCCAATAGGCGGGCGACCAATGGATAAAGAGACGTGACCATCCCGCCTCCGTCCCCCCCGTACCGTACCAAAGCAGTTTCTCAGTGGCGGCGACCAGATGCAGTCCCCGGTCGGAGACAAGAAAGCTTACATTCAACGCGATAGCCAGGATCATGGTGCCCGGCACGGCCAGCCGGAGGATATGCCGTACCAGTCGCCCGCGCACGGCCGCCTCTCCCGCCAGACTGACACAGACGCTCGCCGCTAGACAGAACAGGGTGAAGAGAATGCCGGCCGCCGCCACGCCCGGGGCAGGCAGAGCGATGAACACGGGAATCAGTCCGGCCAACGTCAACACGAACAGGAGAGTATACACGGGTCGCACGACGATATTGCTTAAGGTCAGTAAAAAAAGCCGCCCCCGGGACAAGGGCAGACTGAGGAATCTTCCCAATGACGTTCGCCTGGACGCGGGATTCGTTCCGGAAAGCAGAAAGGGAATGACCAGCCAGAAAACGAAAATATACAGCAGGTTGAAAAAGACCATCTGCCGTCCCAGGTACGCGCGCTCGGGCCCCATCCAGCTTCCGGCAAACACACAATTGGCGGCGTAGCGCATAACCATGGCCACGGCCGCCCAACTGACCAACATTTTCTCCGCCCGGCTCAGTGGATTGACCCCCAGGGAGCGGTTGTAGGCTCGAAACTGAAAAAAGATCAGACGCGTCAAGCGAGCCATGACAAACCCGCCTGCGTCACCGCCGCCGGGAAAGCATATTCTGTGAAGATGGCCTTCAAGTTTATTTTTCCATGCCGCGCGGCCAGCGATGCATCGTGAAACACCAACCTCCCATTGGCCACGATGCCCACCTGATCCACCAGATCCTCGACGATGGAAAGGATATGCGAACAGAGAAAAACGGTTTTGCCGTTCCGCTTCAGCGTGCGAATGAGCGTCTGAACGTTCTCCGAAGCCAGGGGATCCAGACCTTCGAAGGGTTCATCCAACAGGAAGATATCGGGGTTATGCAGCAACGCCAGGGCCAGACAGAGTTTTTTCTTCATGCCGTAGGACGCTTCCCCCGCCAGGCGTCGTTGATCATCCTGCAATTGCAAAAAGTCGAACAGCTCGTC
This sequence comes from uncultured Spirochaetaceae bacterium, assembly GCA_964419695.1. GTDB lineage: Bacteria > Spirochaetota > Spirochaetia > SZUA-6 > RPPD01 > JAFGSW01. The sequence continues at coordinate 22,722 of CAYQRT010000007.1, forward strand.
CGCCCGCCGGGTCGATTCCGCGGCGGAGAGGCCGTAGACGGGCCCGAGCATCAGGCAGTGCTCCGCCAGGGTGAGGTGGTCGAAAAGAAGAAAATTTTCGGGGAGCACGCCGATCATTCGTCGTACCTCTCCCCCGGGTCCGGTGACGCGCCGACCGTTGAAAAAAATGTCACCGGACGTGGACGGCAACACCCCAGACAGCATATTGAGTGTCGTGCTTTTCCCCGCTCCGTTCGGACCCAAAAAGCCGAAACAGACGCCGCGGCCGATGCTCAGCGACAGGTTCTCCACCGCGGTTTTTTTCCCGTATGTTTTGGTGAGTTTCTCTATTCTTAGAGCCGGTTCACCCATATTTTCCTCCACATTCAGGGACGATCGATTGAAGTGAGTCTACCTAATTAACAACCTATAAAAATCCAGGTTACCTAAG
>CAYQRT010000008.1:0-22824 GCA_964419695.1 uncultured Spirochaetaceae bacterium
CCGGCACCAGGTAGATCAGCGGTATGGAAAGCACGGTCACCACGCCCTTGATGATCACGTTCCAGGTAAAGGTGCCCCAGACGTCCGGCCAGCTCCAGACAAAGGCGAAAGCGCCTATACAGAAGATCAGGCTGTCCACGGGCACGCTCACCGCATTGGAAACGAGTACGCGCAGCCATTGGTGGCGCGCGGTCACCCGGGTCACAAAGAGATGGTAAGCCTCGGTGTCGATGAGTTCGGAGACAACCTCGGCCACGATGGAGGCAATGACGATGCGGGGCGTGACCGCGAGAATGGCCGCGTAGGGCTGGTGCAGGCTGTGGCCGTTCAGAAACGTCCAGTCCGGATGGCTGGGAAACACGGCGGTAAACCAGAGGTAGGCGGCCATGAGCAGGTTGATGACGCCGGCCAGCACAATGACCAGGCGTGCCATGCGCTTGCCCAGCTGCTTGTGCACCACGTCGCGCAGGGTGAAGGTGATGGGATAGATGAACGTGCCCATGTCCACCGCCTGCCCCAGAAAAATTCCCATCTTGTTGCTGGTGATGTCGGCCAGCATCTGGGCGGCGATGTAGGCGGCCACGGCCACCAGGCCCGCCACGGTGATGACGGCCGCGGTTTGGGCGGGATGTTTGCGCTGCGTCAGCATAGAAGGCTCCTGGAACGCGGCGGAGGCATGTCCGCGACCGCCGCACGAATTACCTGCGGGGATCGCGGCACGCCACGGACCCGTCAACCGGGGATGAGTTCCGTCACGATGCCGCAGGAGCCGCAGTTTTGGTAAGCCGGGTTGTCTGCCACCGGCAGGCGGATACTATACCGCAATGGGGGCTTTATGTGAAGGGCCGGAAAAAATAATGGCGAAAACGATGATCAAATCCCTTCCAACAAGGTCTTCACCTCGGCTGCCTTGTCGTACGTGGGGTTTTTGTTGACGAGCTCGGTCAGGATCAGCTTGGCGTTGGCCGTATCGCCTTCCTTGACCAGGAGTTTGCCGAAATGGTAGTACGCGTCCCAGTAGTTGGGATCGATCTTGAGGACCTCGGAAAAGGTGCGTTTGGCCTCGAAGTCCTTGCTGCTCTCCAGGTAGGCCAGGCCCAGGTTGAAACGCACCTGCGGGTCGGACGGCGAGAGGGAGACCGCCTTGCCCAGGTGGATGATGGCGTTGTTGTAGTCCTTCTTGTGCAGGTAGACCGTGCCCAGGTTATTGTTGACCAGGTCGGATCCGGGATCAAGATTGTAGGCCTTGGTCAGGTACGGCAGGGCGTCGTTGTAAAGCCCGGCGTCGTCGTAGAGTTTACCCAGGTTGATGAGCGGTTTGATGTAGCGCGGGTCCAGGCTGATGGCCTTCTGGTAGGCGGCGATGGCCTGATCGCGCTGGCCCAGCTTGTCGTAGGCGATGCCCAGGGTGTAGGGATACTCCTTGACCGTGGGGCTTTTGAGCGCCGCGGCCTGGGCGTAGGAGAGCGCCTCCGCGTATTTGCCCATGATGATCTTGAGATTGGCCAGGTTGTAATTGGCCGCCGCGCTGTTCGGGTCGAGCTTGAGCGCCGAAAGGTAGGCGCTCTCCGCTTCGGTGAAATTCCTGGCGGCGATGTAGGCGTCGCCCAATTGGGCGAAATAATCGGCCCGGTCCGGGGCATAAAGCGTGGCGTTGCGGTAGGCGTTGACGGCCTGGGACGTTTTCCCTTTTTCCAGATACAGCGAGCCCAGCCCGGCATAGGCGGGCGCGAAATCATTCTTCAGCCGCGTCACCGAGATGAAGGCGTCCGCGGCGAAATCGTTTTGGGAAAGCTTGAGGTGAGCCAGCCCCTTGTTATAGTAGGCGTTGTAAAAGTCGCTTTTCAGCTTGATGCAGGTGGTGTAGGACTTGATCGCGTCCGTATATTTCTTGGCGCGGTACTGCATATTGCCCAGCTTGTAGAAGGCGAAATAATCCTTCGGGTTGAGACGGGCCGCCTCCGCGTATTCCTTTTCGGCATTTGTATATTGTTTATTTGCCTCATCAATCTGGGCGATGGTAAGATGGGGCAGGGAGAGTTTGGGGTCCTCCTCGATGGCCTTGAGGGAATAGTCGCGTGCCTTGTCCTGGTGGGCCTTGTCGGAGGGATCCTCCTTCAGGTAGGTCTCCCCCAGGCGGGCGTGGGCCTCGGCCGAGCGGGGATCGAGTTCCAGGACCTGGTTGTACATGTCCCGGGCCTTGTCGTACTGCCCGGCATCCTGGTAGTTTTTGCCCCGGTCCAGCAGGTCCTGGATCTTGCGCAGGCGGTCCTTTTCGGCGTTGCTCGCATTGTCGGGGATGACCACCGTGCTGCGGGTGGTGGTGGTGGAGACGTTCCGGTCGCGGTTCTTCAAATCGTCCAGCAGGGCCCTCTCGCGCTGGCGGTCCTGGTCGCGCGCCGTCTGTTCCGCGTTCTTGTCCTCCAACTGCCGTTTGAGGATTTGGTCCAGCAGGTCCTGGGCCTCGCGGTCGTCGGGGTTAGAGATAAGGATATCGTTCAGCAATTTTTTGGCGTCGTCGTAGCTCCCCGCGTCAAAATACTTGCGCGCCAGAGCCATCTTGTTGTCACGAGCTTGGTCCCCGGTGGCGCCGGAAGACCCACCGCCGAACACGCCTCCCAAAAGGAGCAGCAGAAAAACGATCAGGAGCACCAGGAGAACGATCCCGATGATGATGAGAAGTTTTTTTCCGTCCATGCCATTCCTCTTTTCCCGACTTTATGCGCGCCTTCCGACCGCCGGTGCGGGGGAGGGCCCTGTATGCTCAACTATAGGCGATCACGCGGGTGACACGCAATCCGCCTTTCAGCACATTTTCACGGTCACGTCTCCCCGCCTGGCGGACGGACAGGGTCAGTCCAGGATGTCCTCGTCCTCTTTTTCGGTCTCTTTGAACTCCTCGGTGCCGGCCGAATCCGTCTGGGTGTCCGTGCTGGCATTGCGCAGGCTGTTCATGATGCTGTCCAAGAGTTTTTGCTGGTTGGCCATGTCCTGATCGAGCAGGGCGATCATTTTTTCTATCTCGGGACGCTGGGGCGTATCGGGCTTGAGTTTCAGAAAGGTGACGTAATCCGCCTTGGCCTCCTGAAATTTCTTCTGATCAACCTCGATGTTAGCTCGACTCAGATAGGGATCGGCGAAGGTAGTTTTTTCGGCGATCGCCATGGTGTAGTATTTCATGGCGATGGTATAATCCTGCAGGCCGAAATCGTCATAGCAGATGCCCAGATCATTGAGAAACAGGTACTTGTACGAAGGGATGGTCTGCAAGCCCTTCTGCAATATTTCAATGGCCTTGCCTGGCTGCTTGAGCATGCGGTAGGCGGCGCCCAAATAAAAATAAATCCGGGCGTCCTTGGGTTCGAGCGCCAGCGCCTGCTCGAACTTCACCCGCGCCTCTTCGTACTTCTTGTACCGGTAGAGGTCGGACCCATCCTTGAACAAGGAATTCTCTTCGGCAAATCCGGGTAACGCCGCCAAAGTCAGGATAACAACCAAGATTCCCGTTTTCATAAGCTCCCGTCCCTGCCGGCTCCTGCCAATGGGTACGCACGCCGGCTTCTATTAATATACATACGTTACCGGGCTTTTACCAGATAGCGCCTGCTCAAATCGGGCGCTGCCTGCCCAGACGTTGCCTCCATTTTCGACCACACCCGTCCGTTTCGCGCTTTTTTTCGCTCTCTATCAACATTTTCGTCCAATTATTTGACAGTTTGCACGAAAACATTTAATCTTTCTAAGTAAGGAGGGCGCACCGGGCCGGCAATGACGGAAATAATCATCCTCTTGATCATCATAGGCGCCGCGCTTGTCACGAGCATCGTTTTCATTCTCCGGATGGTGCTCAATCCCCGTAAAGTGAGTGCCGTCCAGCTCCTTATCAAGCAGGGCAAAATAAGCCAGGCCATCCGCCTGGCCCGCCAGATCCTCGCCCACGAACCGCGCAATCCCGACGCCCACTACCTGCTGGGCCAGGCCTACAAGGAAGCCCAGAAGCCGGAATTGGCCCTCATGGAATTCAAAACCGTCAATGCCCTGGGCATCTTTTCCGGCGTCTGCCGCGAAACGCCCTTCCGCAAGGAGATCGCCGCCCTCTATCTTGAGTTCCACCAGACGGACGAAGCCCTCAAGGAATACCTGATGCTGGTGAACGCGGAGCCGGGGGTGGCCGAACACTACTTCCACGCGGGCGACCTTCTGGAGGAACGCGAGCACACGGACAAGGCCGCCCTCTACTTTCAGAAGGCGGTCGAGATCGATCCGACCTACGCCGAGGCCCATTACCGGCTGGGCAAGATCTTCTTCCGGCAGAAAAAGCCGATCGAGGCAAGGATGGCCCTGGACAAAGCCATCAAGTACAACACGGACAACGCCCCCGCCTTCTTCTACCTGGGCAAGCTCCTCAAGGAGAGCCACGACTACGTGGGCGCCCTGGTCAACTTCGAGAAGGCGGAGAAGGACCTGGACCTCAAGGCCAAAGTGCTCCTGGAACGCGGCACCTGCTACATGAACATGAACAACTACGAAAACGCCATCGCGGAGCTGGAACGCGCCATTCGCGTGGCCGGCGACGACATGCGCACCGAGACCGTCTACGCCCGCTACTTTCTGGGCGTCTCGTACGAGAAGACCCGGCAGTTCGAATTGGCCGTGGAGCAGTGGGAGAAAGTCTACGCCAAACGGCCGCAGTTCCGGGACGTGGCGGATAAGCTGGCCCAATATCAGGAACTGCGCACCGACGACCGCATCAAGGACTTTCTCACGGTTTCCCAGCCCGAATTCGTGCAGATGTGCCAGGACATGGTCATGGGCATGAAGCTGGAAGTCCGCGATGTCAATGAACTCCCCAACGGGTGCCAGGTGCAGGCGGCCGAGGCCGAGTCGAAGTTCCGCGGCGTTCGCAAGATGCCCAAACTGATCAGGATCTACCGCGTTCCCGACCTCATCGACGACGGCCTGGTGCGCAACATGCACGAGGCCATGAAGAAGATGAGCGTCAACAAAGGCGTGATCATCACCAGCTCCAATTTTTCGCGCAAGGCCTACGAGTTCGCCGAGACCCGCCCCATCGACCTCTACAATAAGGACAATCTGCGCGAGCTGTTGGCCCAGGCCGAGGCGATTCACCGCGGGTCCGCCCAGGACCGCTGACGGGCGGCCCTTTCATCGCCCCCCACGGGATTGCGCAAGCCGGCATGAACCGGTAGAGTTAATGCCGTGCGGAAGAAAAACACTCGTCACGCCACGCCCTCGTTGCCCGTCCGCCTGCTCCGCTACCTGAAGGCGCTGGTGAGTCCGGTCGACCGCGGTTCCGACTCGGCCGAACTCATCGACACCATGCGCATCTTCAACGCCATCTTTCTCATCCGCGTTCTGGGCCTGGTCGCCAACATCCTCACCCTCCCCTTCCGGGAGAATCTGCCCGAACCCATGCGTCTCTCCTTCCAATACGCTTTCTACCCCCTCTTCGCCTATAATATCATCCTGTTTCTGGCGCAGAAAAAGGTGTATGAGCTCCTGCGCCAGCGCCGCTGGTGGGTGATCGTCGACATTGCGGTGAGCGTGGGGGTGCTCTTTATCGGCGCCGGGTGGCGCAGTTCCTATTTCCTCTACACCGTGTCCACCGTGGCGCTGGGCACGCTCTTCGCCCAGACCCCGGGCACCATCATTACCTGCCTGGTGCTGGGCCTGGTGGCCCTGTTCAAGGACCCCAACATCTACGGCAACGATTATCTCATCTTCAACGCCACCAACCTGGACATGCGCCTGGGCGCGTCGCTGGCCTACCTGATCATCGGACTCATTCTCGGCTATTTCAACCACCTGTTAAAACGGCTGCAGAAACTTTCCCAGGAAAAAGTGGCGGCGGTCCGCCGGCAGACCGCGGCGGAACAACGGATGCAACTGGCGGCCGACCTGCACGACAACATCAAATCCAAAATCACCGCCATCCTCCTCCTCTACCGGCCGCTCCTCCAGAGCTATCTGGTCGGCAAAAAAACCAGCCGCGGGGAGTTCCTCAAACTCTGGAAATGGCTCAACTACCTGCAGGAGGACACCCTGAAGATGTTCACCTCGCTCAAACACGCGGGAAAGGAGCAGGCGCGCAGCAAAAAGGTCGACCTGGCGGACATCGTCCGCGAAGAACTGCGCATCATGGCCGACATCACCGATTTCCGCTGGTCCTTCCACCAGGAGAACGGCAATTACCCGGTGCCGGCCGCCCACCTGCCCCCCCTGCGGCGCTTTCTGGGCGAGGCCGCCCTGAACGCCTGGAAACACTCGGGGGTCAGGGAGGGGGTGATCGGCCTCACGCGCCGGAACGGCGAGATCAGACTCTCGGTCCAGGACCGGGGCCGGGGATTCGACCGAACCGGACGGCGCCAGGCCGGACCCCACGGCCTCAAGAGCATGAAGCGCCGGGCCGAGGAACTCAATGGCCGGCTGACGATCGATACCGGCGCGGGAAGGGGCGTGACCCTCACCCTCGCCTTTCCGGCCAAAACCGGGAAGAAATGACCAGGGGAGTATGCATCTTTTCCTACTGACGCGGCAGGGGAGAAATCGGTATACTCAAAAAAGGGAACCTCGAAATGCCGTCGTTCTCGAGGGTTTTTCGAAGTTCCCAAAAGTTATTCAGGCGGAAACGGACGGGCAGCATGACGACGGAGCGGGCAAGACGCATACGAATTTTCATTCTGGAAGATGAGTGGATGTGGGCCGAAGCCATTATCTCGGTCATCAACCGCCACCGGGGCATGGAACTGGTGGGGGAATCCACCAGCTACGAGGCGGGCGAGGCCAAAATCCTGGGCCTGAAACCCGATGTGGTCCTGGCCGACGTCAGGCTCAAGGGCGAGAAGACCGGCATCCAGGCCGCCCGGGAGATGCTTAAAAAACTTCCCGGCCTCAAGGTCATCATCTTTACCGTGGACCCCGAAGAGGAATTGCTGACCGCGGCCATCAAGGCGGGCGCGCACGGCTACCTCTTGAAAAAGGAAATTACCGAACCCCAGACCCTCATTCGCGCGGTAGAGGCCGTGGCGCGCAGCGACGCTTATATAACGCCCGCGGTGGCCAAAAAAGTATTGGGCCTGCTCAAGGCCGGCCGTGAACAGGACCGCTACGGCCTCTCCCGCCGGGAACGGGAGATCCTGGCCCTGGTACGCGAGGGCCGGACCAATGCCCGGATTGCGGACAGCCTGGGGATCTGCGAACGCACGGTGGCCAACCATCTTTCCAACATTTTCATCAAGCTGGACGTAAAGAACCGCACCCAGGCCCTGGCCAAGGCGGTCAAGGAAAAACTGCTGGGCTTCTAGTCAGGGTGTCCTCTGCTTCACCGTTGCCCCGCCGCCCCACCCTCCCTGCCGGGCGGCACGCGGGTGCCTAAAACCTAGGCCGTTCTTTATTGCGCTTCCCAGGACATTCCTGTACCCTGTAGGCGGGAGCACCTATGAACGAACTGCACGGCCTGATCGCCTCGCGCTACCGGGTGGAGTCCCTCATCGCCCACGGCGGTGTGGGGTCCACGTACCAAGGGTACGATACCCGGGAAAACCGGCGGGTGGCCATCAAGGCCCTGGACTTTGAGAAAATGCGGGACTGGAAGATCCTGGAGCTCTTTGAGCGCGAAGTAAAAACCCTTAAGCACATCAACCATCCCCTGATTCCCGACTATTATGATGATTGCGAACATTCGGAGGATGGTAAAAAATTTTTTATCCTGATCCAGGAATACGTGGCCGGAGAAAACCTTCACGACCTGATCACCGGGGGCCGGCGCTTCACTCCACCGGAGGCCGCCGCCCTCCTCGCCTCGCTTCTGGAAACCCTGCGCTACCTGCACGGCCTCCATCCCCCCGTCATCCACCGCGACATCAACCCCCGCAACATCATCCTGACCCCGGATAATAAACCCTACCTGGTCGACTTCGGGGCCGTGGGACTGGTTAAGAACACCCTGGCCGCGGCCATGTCCGACACGTTCGTGGGCACCATCGGGTACATCGCCCCCGAACAACTCTACGGCAAGGTCAGTCCCCGCTCCGATCTCTATTCGCTGGGCGTAACCATGCTCTATCTCTTAACCGGCCAAGAGCCCTCCCAGTTCGAACTCCGCAACCTGAAAATCGATTTCCGCGCCCGGGCGGAAATCCCCTACGCCCTGGGCGTCATCCTGGAGAAAATGATGGAACCCGACGCGTCTTCCCGCTACGATCGGGCCGCCGCGGTCCTGGCCGATCTCAAGGAAGCCGCGCCCGTCCTGGCCGGGAGGACCGCGGGCTTTTCGCGGGAGGAGAAGAAAGGCCTTCCGCCGCCGCCGCCGCGCCGTCTCTCCCCGGCCGACCGGATCCGTCTCCTCCGCGGCCGTTTCGGGGAAAGTGGGTTCTTCGGCATGTTCTTCGCGGGCATTGGAATGATCTTCGTTTTTGTCTTCGTGGTGTTCGGCCGCACCTTCCCCGGATTACTGCTGCTGGCCGCGGACAGCCGCGCCGTGGGCACCGTCCTTTCGGTGGAGGGAACCAGTGCCTCGGAAAACGACGCTCCGGTGTTCCGGAACAATTTTACCTTCCGCGCCGCGGACGACCGGGAATATAAGCAGTATTCCTTCACCACAGGAGATCATTTCCACCAAGGGCAACAGGTGGAGATTGCCTATCTTTCCATCAATCCCCGACTGGCGGTGATCACCAGCGCCCGTTTTTCCACCTTTGACCCGTTCGTTCTTTTCACCGTCATTTTTCCCGCCGTGGGATTTGTGTTGATGTTCCGGGGCCGGCCCCGCAACGTGCTACGGTTCTTCCATCTCCTTCGTCACGGGGTGACGGCCCGGGGCAAAGTGATCGCCCAGCGGCCGGCCCGTCTCAGAGCCTGGCTGGAGTACGAGTACGCCGCGAGCGCGGGTTTCGAACGGGGACGGGTGCTTCATCCCAACAATTACGATTACAAAACGGGCGACGACTGCCTTGTCCTCCACAGCCCACGCCCGGGCGGGGCTTCCATCCTTTTGGGTAATACCATTCGATATATGCACGGCCGCTGGCAGACCCGATCGGGAAATTCGGGCAACATCTGGGCTTCGCTGCTACCCATGGCCGGATATTATGGTTTGTGGTTGCTGCTCCTGGCGGTTGTCACTATTATCATCTCCCAATTCCTCTAAACCGGCCGCCGGCGTCCGGACGATCACCCGGCAGACACCCGGGATCCGCCTTGGCCTCAAGCACTCCTCTTGACAAATGGGAAAGGCCTATATATATTCAATTCTACCCCTCCCCCTGTGGGGGTGGGGTAGAATTACCGCTCAAGCGGTGGGAAGAGACGGGAGTATGAAAAAAGCCGTCTATGCCGTAAAGGGCATGAGTTGCGCCGCGTGCGCCGTCCGGATCGAAAAGGTGGTCGGCCGGCTGGACGGAGTGGACAACGCCTCGGTCAATCTGGCCGCGGAGAAGCTGGCGCTTTCTTTTAACGACCAACGGTTGAACGAAGCCACGCTCACGGAAACGGTAAAAAACATCGGGTATGAGCTGGTTACGGAAAAGCCAGCCGCCATTGAAACGGGCGGGCTGCGCCGCGAATCGTTCGGCATCGCCGGCATGACCTGCGCCGCCTGCAGCACCCGCATTGAAAAAGCCCTGCACGCCCTGCCGGGTGTCACGGAGGCTTCCGTCAACCTGGCCGCCGAGCGGGCCCAGGTGGTCTTCCGCCCGGAGACTGTCCGGTTGTTCGAAATCAAGGCCGCGGTTACCAAACTTGGGTATACACCCCTGGAGGAAACCGCCGCCAGCGGGGATGAGCACCAGCAACGCAAGGACCGTGAGATCCGCTCCCTTAAGCGTTCCTTTCTAATCTCCCTGATCTTTACCATCCCCCTCTTCTACCTGGCCATGGCCCCCATGCTTTCGTTCGTCCGGCTGCCCTTCCCTCCGTTTCTATACCCCATGGCCCAACCGCTCGCCTACGCGCTTACCCTTTTCGCCCTTACCCTGCCCGCGGTGATCGCCGGCCGCCGTTTCTACACCAGGGGCTTCAAGGCTCTGGTGCAGCTCAGTCCCAACATGGATACGCTCATCGCCGTGGGCACCTCGGCGGCCCTGCTCTACAGCCTCTACTCCACCCTGCGCATCATCCTGGGCGACGCCCGGGGCGTGGAACAGTTGTATTTCGAGTCGGCGGGGGTGATCATCACCCTCATCCTCCTGGGCAAGACCCTGGAGGCCCGTTCCAAAGGCCGGGCCGGGCAGGCCATCAAGAAGCTTATGCGCCTGGCGCCCGCCACCACCAGTTTGGTCAGGGACGGCGCCGAAGTGACCGTTCCGGTCCGCGATCTGGAACCGGGAGACCTGGTGCGCGTCCACCCCGGCGAACGCGTGCCCGTGGACGGCGCGGTGACCGAAGGCTACAGCGCCGTGGACGAATCCATGCTCACCGGCGAACCCATTCCCGTGGAGAAAATGACAGGCAGTCCGGTGTACGGCGGCAGCCTCAACAAGAACGGAACTATTCTTTTCCGCGCGGAAAAGGTGGGCCGGGAGACCGCCCTGGCGCGCATCATCCAATTGGTGGAGGACGCCCAGGGCAAGAAGGCGCCCATCGCCCGGCTGGCGGACGTGGTCTCCGGCTGGTTTGTGCCGTTGGTCATCGGCGTCGCCGGGCTGAGTCTGGTCCTCTGGCTTCTGGCCGGCAGGGAGTTCGTCTTCGCCTTTACCGCCTTCACCGCCGTGCTCGTCATCGCCTGTCCCTGCGCCCTGGGTCTGGCCACGCCCGCCGCCATCATGACCGGCACCGGCCGCGGCGCCGAATTGGGAATTCTTTTTAAAAGCGGACCGGCCCTGGAAACCGCCAGCCGCGTCACCACCGTGGTGCTCGACAAGACCGGAACGCTCACCGTGGGCCGCCCCCGGGTGACGGCCGTGGACGCGGCGCCCGGCTGGACTGAAGACGATGTGATCTTTTTAGCGGCTTCCGCCGAACGCCACTCGGAGCACCCGCTGGCCGAGGCGGTGCTGGCCGAGGCCGCCCGCCGGGGGCTTACTCCCGAGGAACCCAACGAGTTCACCGCCGTGCCCGGACACGGCCTGCGGGCGCGAGTGGGAAGCCGCGTCCTTGTCCTGGGAAACGAAAAGCTGATGGGGACGGAGCGGGTTGAATACAGCGTTCTGCATGACGAAGCCGGGAGGCTCTCCTCCACGGGCAACACGGTTCTTTACCTGGCGGCGGACAGCCGGATAGCCGGCATCGTTGGCTGCGCCGACACTCTCAAGCCGGGAGCCGCCGCCGCCGTCGCCGAACTGAATCAATTGGGGCTGGAATGCATCATGCTCACCGGCGACAGTCGGATGGCGGCGGTCGCCGTAGCCGCCCAGGCCGGCATCACCGCGGTCGAGGCGGAGGTTCTGCCCGCGGACAAGGCCGCGGTGGTGCAACAATTTCAGGCGGAGGGCAAAAAAGTAATCATGGCCGGTGACGGCATCAATGACGCGCCCGCCCTGGCCCAGGCCGACGTGGGCGTGGCCGTGGGATCGGGCACCGACGTGGCCATCGAGGCGGCGGACATCGTCCTCACCCGGAACGAGCTCTCCGACATTCCCGCGGCCGTACGCCTGGCCAGAAAAACCATGCGCGTCATCAAGCAGAATCTGTTCTGGGCTTTCTGCTATAATGTGATAGGCATCCCGGTGGCCGCCGGCCTGCTCACCCTGTTCGGCGGGCCGCAGCTCAACCCCATGTTCGCGGCCGCGGCCATGTCCATGAGTTCCGTTTCGGTCGTCACCAACGCCCTGCGCCTCAAGCGCTTCAAGCGATAACCAGACCACCCGCACAAGGAGTACCGATGGATCACTGCACGTGTGAAAGCCAGAAAGCCCTCACCACCCTGGCCACCGCCCGCGGCCAGGTCGAGGGGATCATCAAGATGATCGATGAGGACCGGTATTGCATCGACGTTTCCAAGCAGATCCTGTCGGTCATCGCCCTCTTGAAAAAGGCCAACAGCGTCATCCTGCGCCAGCATATGAACACGTGCGTGGCGGACGCGGTGCATGAGGGCGGCGGCGAGGAAAAGGTGGACGAGATCATGCGTATTCTTGATTCCTACGTCGGATGAGCGTCATCCTCCGTAGTAATGCATCATAATGAAAAATCATGGAGGTTTTCATGAAAACCCGCAATTTTCGCCGTGTCAGCCGTACCGTCCTGTGCTTTCTCGCCTTCTTCGCCGCGGTCCCCGCGGGGCTGTGGGCCCAACCCCATCCGGCAGCGCCGGTCACCAGCGTCGACGGCAGGAAGATCGTCATCCCCCGGAACGCGGTGACGGCATCGGCCGGATTTTACGGCTTTCGCACCAAAAGCAATGTCGTCGTTCGGTTTTTCGCCATTCTCGACCGTAATAAAAACGTTCACGTGGCCTTCGACGCCTGCGACGTCTGCTACCAGGCCAAAAGAGGCTACCGGATCGTGGCCGGCTTCGCCATCTGCAACAACTGCGGCCAACGATTTCCACTGGCCGCCATCGGCACCGACAACATTCGCGGCGGGTGTTGGCCCAGCTATCTGCCGGTACAGACGACCGGGAGCGGCGTGGCAATCGCGGTGGCCGATGTGATGAAAAAGGAATTTCTTTTCAAATAGCGTGATCGCGGACCCGGGAGACGAACCAACCGTATGCGTAATCAGAAAACCGGCAGGAAAAACATCACTCGCCATCTTTTCACCCGCACGAGCGGCCCGGAACGGCCCGCGGTCCGGGGAATAACGCGCGCCTTGTTCGCGGTGGAGGGGATGAGCTGTTCCAGCTGCGAACAGCGGATTGAATTCGCGCTGTCCCGCAAACCCGGGGTCAAGCGCGTTTCCGCCAACCTGGCGGGCGCGGCCGTGTCGGTGGACTACGACGCGCTCCAGCTCACTCCCGCCGAGATCCGGCGCGACATCGAAGGCCTCGGGTACAGGGCCGCGCCGTCCACCGCGGCGGCAAGGAAGCGCGACGGATTTTCCCTGCCGCAGCTGGCGGGAATCGCCGTCATCCTCATCGCGGGCTGGGTGATCCTGGACAGGACCGGGGTGTTCAACGCCCTGCCCGAAGTCAACCAGGGCATGGGCTACGGACTACTTGTTCTGATCGGCCTGCTCACGTCGGTCCATTGCATCGCCATGTGCGGCGGCATCAATTTGAGCCAAGCTTCCAAGGGTGCGGAGCAGAAGTCGGCCCCGCTGCGGCGGCGGCTTCTGCCCGGTTTGCTCTACAACGCGGGCCGCCTCATCTCGTATACGCTCATCGGGGGCGCGGTGGGGACGCTGGGCGCGGTGGTCAGTTTCACCGTCGGCGTCCAGGCCGCGATTATAATCGCCGCCGGAGGATTCATGATCCTGATGGGGCTCACCATGCTCAAGCTTTTTCCCTGGTTGAAAAAGTTCACCCCGCGCCTGCCCAAGGCAGTAACCGGACGGTTAACCACGGCCGCGCGCGGCAAGGGCCCCTTCCTGGTGGGACTCCTCAACGGCTTTATGCCCTGCGGCCCGCTCCAGACCATGCAGCTCTACGCTCTGGGCGCCGGCTCATTCCTGGCCGGAGCTCTCTCCATGTTCCTTTTCGCCTTGGGTACCGTGCCGCTCATGTTCGTGTTCGGGGCGGTCGGCTCCCTGCTCTCCCGCAGGATGGGCGCGCGGGTCATGCAGGTAAGCGCCCTGGCGGTGATGCTGCTGGGCGCGGCCATGATCGCGCGCGGCCTGAGCCTGTCAGGAGTGACCCTGGCGCCCGCCCCCTCCGCGCCCGCCAACATCGCCCGGGTGGCCGGGGAACGCCAGGAGGTCAGTTCCCGCGTCACCGGATCCAGTTACGAGCCCATCATCGTCCAGGCCGGCCTGCCGGTCCGCTGGACCATCCAGGCGGAGGCGGCCGACCTGAACGGCTGCAACAACGCCATCGTCATCCCCCGCTTCAACATCACCCGGAAATTGGCGCCGGGCGCGACCGTGGTCGAATTCTTTCCGGAAAAAAGCGGTCTCATCACCTTCACCTGCTGGATGGGCATGATCGGGAGCACCATAAAAGTGGTGGACAACCTGGCGCAAGTCGACCCGGAGGAGATCAAGACACTGGCCGCCGGACCGGGCCCCGCGGCCACCCAGTTCGCCCCTTTCACCGTCCCGCTGGACGCCATCGCCCTGCCGGAAATTCGGGACGGCCGGCAGCACCTGAAACTCACCATCGGTGAAGAACGCTACACGCCCGCGGTCGGTATTCTCCAACGCGGCGTCAAGGCCGACATCAATTTTTACATCGCGAATCTGACGGAGGACAACTACCGCGTCCTCATTCCCGCCTACAACGACCGGTTCGAGGTGGCGGCGGGAGACAACAACGTGGGCCTCAACCCGGAAGTCGATTTCGTCTTTCTCAACTGGACCGGTCTGTTTTACGGCGTCATCCTGGTGGCGGACGAACCCGCCGCCCTGAACCGGACGGAGATTGAAGCGCGCGTCGCCACGCTTAAGGAAGAATTCAATCGGGCGATCGGCAATCAGTCCCCGTAGACAACGAACGTCAGCCCGTCCACAGCGGAAAATACCATCGCCGGCACGGGCGCCGTACACGGCCCGTCCCGGTCAACCGGCACAGGAGGATTTTTATGGCATCAATTATCTTGAAAACTCCCGGCATCAGCTGCTCCCATTGCGAAGCGGCCATCACCGGAGCGGTCGGCCGGTTAGCCGGGGCGTCCGAAGTTAAAGTGGATCTTTCAGCCAAAATGGTCACCGTCACCTATGATCCGGCGCTGCTCTCTCCGGACGCCATCAAGGCGGCCATCGAAGGCCAGGGATACGACGTCGTCTAGCCGCACGCCAAAGGACCACGTGTTCGTCCCGCGGAACGGCAGGCGCCGGTATTGAGCCCTTCATTTACTCCGTGGCGCGTTTGCACTATACTAAGAGCGTGTCGGGCGGGCGTTTGATATGCGCATCGTTACGCGGCCCGCCGCACGCGGGATCCATGAAAGGCGGAACCGGTCATGAGTGAGGGAAAAAAAGGCTACTATTCCATGAGTCAGGTGGTGGAACGGGCGATCGAGTTCGAAAACGATTCGGCGGCGTTTTACCGCGGCCTGCGGGAAAAAACCGGCGCCGCCGCGGCCCGCGATCTGCTCGGCCTGCTGGAGCGCCAGGAACTGGGCCATGCCGCCACCCTGGAAAAACTGCGGGCCAAAGAAAATCTGGACGGCATTTTCATTCAGTTCCCCCCGGAACTGGACCTGGCCATGCCCGAGGCGCCGCCCGGCGACCCGGGCTATGAGGCGCTGCTGGACCTGGCCATCCAACGTGAAATCCGGTCGGCCGAAATCTACGCGGCCTCGGCCGTGTCCGCGCCCCCGCCCATCCAGAGCCTTCTGGAAGGCCTGGTGGAATTCGAACGCATCCACGAGCGCGGCCTCAAGGAATTGAAGGCGATGTAACCGGTAACCCGCCGGCGGTTCACAGCGCCGGATACGAGAACGTTTGAGAAAACAACCTTTCAGATTTCTTCCGCTAGAATTTATCGTACAGAATGCGGATCTCGGGCACGCCCTTCTCCACCAGCACCTTGATCACGGCGTCGATCATGGGCGGCGGTCCGCACAGGTACGCCTCGGAATCCTCTCCCCGCGTCAGGTGCGTCTGGATGGTGTTGTGGATGAAGCCCGTGTCTATGGGAAAGCCGCGCGGCGCCTCTTCCGGAGCGATGTCCAGCGCCGGGTGGTAGGCAAACCGTTCCGCCTGCTCGTCCAGGGCGATGAATGCTTCGTGGTCGTACAGGTCCGCCAGGGTATGGGAACCGTAGTAGAGCTCCACGTCCCGGTTGGGATAACGGTATAAAGCGTCTTCGATGATGGGCTTCATCGGGGCCAGGCCCACGCCGCCCGCCACGCAGATAATTTTGTGGTGGGTATCTTGCAGAAAGAACTGGCCGTACGGCCCGAAAAACGTGACCTCGTCCCCTTCTCCCAGGGAGTGCAGATAGCCCGACCCGAGGCCGTTGGGAATCAGCTTCACCTCCACCTGGATTTCATCCTTGAGCTGGATGGAGGAGGCGATGGAGTAGGCGCGCGTCTCCGCGGGCCCCACCTGGATGAGCACGTATTGGCCGCTCTTGAAGGAAAACTCCTCCCTGGGTTCACGGATGGCGATGCTGATACGCTTGATGTCCTTGGTCAACAACCGCGCGTCCTTGACCACGCCGCGGTATTCCTTGATGTTGAGGAGTTCCTCCGGCACGGTCACGGCCAAATCGCTGCGTATTTTGGTCTGACAGCTCAACCGGAATCCACGCGTGAGATCGGAGTAATTGAGGATCATCTCCTCTATGGGCAGCGCCTCTCCCGCGCCTTCGGTAATCTGGACCTTGCAGAATCCGCAGGTGCCCCTCCCGCCGCAGGCGGAAGGTACGTAGATCTTCTCCGCAAACAGGGCCTGGGAGAGGGGTTTGCCGCCGGAAACGGTCAGTGTCTTCTCCCCGTTGATGGTGATGCGGTACTCCCCGTAGACCGCTATAAAGCGTTTCAGAAGGCTGATGACCACAAGGATGAACAGGACGAATCCGGTCATGATTAAAATGGGTTTTACGAAAGCCAGGAAAGCATCCATTGCTCCGATCCTTCCTTAATCAGCCTAATTGAGCATGCCGGTGAATCCCAGGAAGGCCAATGCCATGAAACCGGCCAGCACAAGCGTGATGCCGGCTTCGCCCAAAAGCCGGACCGGGCGGCTCAATGCCAGGTATTTGCGTAATCCCGCCATGGCGGTGATGGCGAGCATCCAGCCAACACCTGAACCGAACGAGTAGGCGAGCGCGTCCGCGAACTCGTACTCGCGCAGAATCATGAACAGCGAGACGCCCAGGATGGCGCAGTTGACGGTGATGAGCGGCAGGAATATGCCGAAGGCCATGTAAAGCGCGGGTAGAAAACGCTCGATGAAAATTTCCAAAAGCTGCACGATGGCGGCGATGGACAGGATAAACACGACGAACGAAAGAAAATCAACGCCCAGGGGCAGCAGTACGTTGTAGTAGAGGAGATGATTCACGGCCGCGGTCACCACGATGACGAAGGTGACGGCCACGCCCATGCCGAAGGCCGCCCGTACGTTTTTGGACAGGGCGATGAAGGGACACATGCCCAAAAAGTAGGTCAACGCTATGTTGTTGATGATCGCGGACGACAGGATGATGATGAGAAACTTCACGCCGGGGCTCCTTTCCTCATGGTCAGGCCTTTTTCTTGAGCTTGAGCCGTATCAGGTTGAAGATCATGGTCAACGCCGCCAGCACGAAAAACGCGCCCGGCGCGATGGCGGCCAGGCCCCAGGACGGCCAGCCCGGCACCAGGACCAAGCCGAAGACCGAGCCGGCGGAGAGGAATTCCCTCACCAGGGCGATCACCAGAATGGCGGCGCCGTAGCCGAGTCCGCTGCCCAGCGCGTCCATGACCGCGTATCCCGGCGGGTTCTTGATGGCGTAGGCCTCCGCCCGCCCCATGAGGATGCAGTTGGTGATAATGAGACCGACGTAGGGCCCGAGCGCGCGGGAGATGTCCGGCACCAGAATCTTCAACGCAAAATCCGCCGTGATGACGAACGTGGAAATGACGAGCATGAAAACGATGATGCGGATCTCGTCCGGAATCAGGTTGCGCAGAAGGGAAATGAGCAGGGAGCTGATCACCAGCACGCCCACCACCGCCGCGGCCATGACCAGGGCGTTGGCGGCCTTGGTGGTGACGGCCAGGGAGGAACACATGCCGAGCACCATGCCGAAAATAGCGTTGTTGTCCCAGATCCCGTCGATGAGAATGGAAAACGCCTTGCGTTTGAAGAGCGGTATGTTCGCCTTGGTCATCGGCCGCCTCCCGCGATCGCTTCCGCGCGGTTGACAATGGCTTCCACGCTTGTGCTCGATTTGGTGGCGCCCGTAATGGCGTCCACTTCGTTGGGCGCGCCCGTGCGGCGGGTGACGATGCGTACCGCCTGCGTGGCGTCCAGCTTGCGGAACTGATCGGTGAACCAGTTCTCCTCGATCCGGCTGCCCAACCCCGGCGTCTCCGAATGCGATAACACGCGTATGCCGGTGATGGTTTTGCTATCCGTGTTGAAAAACACCAGCATGGTGATGACTCCCCACAACCCGGGGCCGGCAATGAGCACGGCGGCCTGGGCCGGCCGGCCGCGATACCGGAACACGGTGGCCTTGTCCCGGGGCCTTTCCTCCACCGTCACCGTGCGCGCAAACGCCCCGTCGAAGGTCGCCTCGCTGAAATGTTCGCCGAAGGTCCTGAGGATCGACATGCGCAGGTCGCGCTGCCGCTCCGCCTGCACCCGCTCGTAGATGGTGTTGCCGCCGGACAGGAAAAGGACGCAGAGCACCGTAAGGCCGCCGAGGATCAGCGTGTTTTTTCCGAACTGGCGCATCATGTTCATGCTGTCCCGCCTTTCCGTTTCTTGCCGGTGAGGCCGAAGACGAATTCATCCAAGAGGGGGGTGATCACGGTAACGAGCAGGGCGGCGAAGACGATCCCCTCGATATTGGACGAAAACGCGCGCATCAACACCGTGAACAGGGCCAGCAGTACGCCGGCCGCGACGCGCCCGCCGTCGCTCTTGGCGGACGTCCAGCGGTCGGAAAAGATGAAGAAGGCGTAGAGGATGGCGCTCCCTCCCAGCAGGGAGGGGAGGAAGGGTAGAAAATATGCCGGGGCGGCCAGGTTCCCCAGAGTGGAAAACACAAAGAGGCCCGCCAGAAACGCCAGCGGCGTTTTGCGGTTGACTCCCCCGCCGAGCAGGAACACCGCGCCGCCGATTAAAAGCGCCAGCGGGAATGCGTCTCCGGCGAAGCCCGTGTTCGGTCCCAACAGGAGGCGCAGCAGCCCTATCTCTCCGCCGCCCTTGAGGAACCTAAGCGTGGTCTCCTCGGTCCCCACCAGCGACGTCCAGACGGAGAATCCGAAATCCGGCCGGATGAAGGGACGAAGAAAGCCCGAGGAGGCGGCCACCTGGAAATTTATCAGCACAAACACCTGGGCCGTCACCACCGGATGAAACAGCTGGTAGCCGAACCCGCCGAAGAGAATGACGCTTATGATGACGGCCAATATCAGGCAGAGCACGCTCATCCAGAGTTCCAGACCGGGCGGCGTTATCAAGGGGAAAAGCAGCCAGACCGGATATCCGAAATATCCCGTATGGTGCCTGGTAATCCGGATGCCCAGGTATTCGGTAATAAAACCGGCGGTGATGCTTAAGCCCAAAAGCGCCAAGATCTTCCAGCCGAAAACGCCCACCAAGAGAACGTAAGCCGGGAGGAGGCAGACGGTTAACAGAACGCACGTGAGGCTGTAATGGCTGGGCGTAAAGAACACCGGCGTTTCCAGGTTGGTAAACGCGGTGAATAGATTTTTACGCCCCGTGTTAATCATGAATTCCCGCCTTTTTCTTGAGAGTCTTGATGGAATGCAGCAGGGGAATTCCCGACGGGCAGACAAAACTGCACAGGCCGCACTCGATGCAGGCGCCGGGATTGAACTCCACCGCCTGCTTGATCTGCTCCCTGGCGAAAAGCGCGGAGAGCATGAAGGGGACGATGCCCGCCGGGCATATCTTGACGCATTGGAGGCATTTTTGGCAGGGCGTTCCCAGCAAGGTGGGCAGCGAGTGGTAAAAACCGTGGAACGTCTGGCAGCGGCGCTGCCGGATCATCGCCGCCAGCCGCTCGATCAAGGGCACGGATTGACGCTTGTTCCTGGGTAACACGATGAAACAGTACGGCTTGACCTCGGTCAGGTGCGCTTCCAATCCCACCAGGGATCCGTGGAAGGGATGGTCGAGAATAATACAGTCATCACCGGGACGGGGCCGGCCGGTTACCGGCAGCGAAGCCAGGACGTCCTTCAGGCTCTGACCCCGGCCCGCTTTCCCGAAGAAATATTTCTTCTCCGCGGGCAGGGATACGGAAACAGGCAGCCCGGCCAGCGGCCGTTCCAGAAGATGAAGAAGCGACACGTACAGTTCAAACCACGTCATCAGCCGCACGGGGTTGTGACCGGCTTTGGCCAGGGCGGCCGCCCGTCGCTCCGTCATGGGGTATTCGGGCCGGCAGGCGACCAGCTTCACCCCGGCGGACGCCAAAGCACCCCGCGGCACGCCCGGCAACCGCGCGGGCGCGAGGACGGTCATGCTCCCGCCGAGCAGGGCCGGCAACCGCTTGACTGAATCGCCAAGATCGGTGAGCGCGGCGGTGATATCGTCCAGGGGAGGGAAATCAAACGGGTGTTCCGGCATGAGGTTGACGACAACATGAGCGGCGCCCGGCGCCGGTGCTGCGTCAACAGGGAATCCGCGCTCCAGGCCGATCTCAATAACCGACCGGGCCGGCATATAATTCATCCGAAACCGCATAGGCGTTCCTTGTCTCGTATATTCGGTATTCCGATTCGGTACAAGTATAGTATTCCACCTTGTGTTATACAAGAGAATATTCGTTGCCTATCCGTATTAAAATCGGTTTTCAATGTCATCAATCGGCTGATTCACGTCGCGCCCCTTGTTGAGGTGGAGCGCCATATCGGTCACAGGATTATTTTGACAAACACTCGTCGATCGTATATAATTTTTTTTTAAAAGTATTTCCTAACAAAAGGGGGACACCCATGATCAATCTTCGCAAGCAATCCGTGATCATTATCTGCGGAGTAAGCGCCTTCATACTCACCGCCATCCTCCTGATCGTGGCGGGGAGTTGCGCGGATAAAGGTGATTCCCTGACCGCCTTCATGTCCCAGGACTGCACGCAATGCCACGGCGCCGAAACCAAATATCCCGTGGCGGGCGCGCGGGCCGGCTATGAATTGTCCGGCCATGCCACGCTGGGCAACTCATTCTACTCCAACGGCGCCGGCTGTCAGCGGTGCCATACACACGAAGGATTTGTGCAGTATGCTGCCACGGGCAGCGTCGACCCCAAGGCGTTTGTCGACACACCGTCCCAACCGGGATGCTTCACCTGTCATGACCCGCACCGCACGGGCGACTTTTCGCTCAGGGTCACCGCGGCCGTCACATTGGATAACGGAGAAAAGCTCGACGCTGGTAAGGGCAACCTCTGCGCATCCTGCCACTTGGTGCGAGGCGACGCCGCCCAACTGGTCACGGAAACGGCGGCGGCCAAGGTGTCGCCCAATTTCGGACCCCATCACGGACCCCAGGCCGACATGATCGCGGGCACCAACGCCTTCGAGTATGAAGGAAAATCATACGCCAACTCCGCCCATTCGACCGTGGTCAAGGACACGTGCGTCACCTGCCACATGACGTTGCCTGAAGGACGCTATGGGTTGAGCCCCGCCATCGGCTCCCACAGCTTCAATATCGCCGGCGAGGTGCACGAACGGGAAACACTCAACACCGCCGGCTGCCTGGCCTGTCACAAAGACATGGCGCAGGCCAAGGAGGCGGTGGTCTTCAACAAGTCTGCCGCTGCGGATTATGACAACGACGGAAAAGTGGAACCGCTGCAGCTGGAAGTGGAAGGGCTGCTCCAACTGCTGGTAAGCACGTCGGGTAACGGATTGTTACAGCGGCTGCCCCCTCCCCTCTTCAAACCGGACGGATCGTGGAACGCCGTCAAGGAAGGCACGCGAAGCGTAAAGGAAATGGCCGCTCTCTATAATTATAAATTCGTGAAGGAGGATCGGAGTCTCGGGGTTCACAACGCCACATACGCCATCCAGATCCTTTACGATACCATCGAATCACTCAAGCCCGGGTTCGACACGTCCAAACGTCCCAACTGACCTCACCGGTTATGAGCAGGCTGACTCCCTTTCTCATTCGCGCGGCGGTGGTGGTGATCATTCTCATCGCCGTACTCTCCCTGCTGGCCACCTTCGTTCCCCAGCGGCAACCGGCGGAGTTTTACACCACCCGGTATCCGGCGTTCGCCGCCGGGCTCATCGTTTTTTTCTCATTCAACGATTTTTTTCGTTCCGCGGTATTTTTGATTCTCACCGGTCTGTTCTTCGTGGATCTGGCTCTTTGTTCGCTAATCCGGCTTGTCACCCGGATATCAACCCGCGCTCCCAAGCGCTTCGGACCGGACGTCATTCACCTGGGGCTGTTGTTGGTCATCATGGCGGGCGTTTTCAGCTTCGCCGCCCGGGAGGAATTTTCTTTCTCAATGAAACCGGGCGACACCCGCAATTTCCCGGGCGGGTACCGCGTCAGCCTGGTCTCGTTTGAATTCAAGCGGTATCCCGACGGGCGACCGGCGGATTGGATATCCCGGGTCCGGGTGACACGGGCGGGACGAACAACCGAGGAAGCGATTGAGGTCAACCATCCGCTTACGCTGGGCGGCGTCACCCTCTATCAGAGTTCATATCAGGAGTTCGCCAGCGTACAGCTGTCAGGGGACGCGGGTACGATTGAGGTTATGCAACATGAATCGTTCTCAACCGCGGACGGAACATTCGCCTTTCTGCGTCCGGGCTCCTCACCGGGCAGCGCCGTCTTCGGCCGTCTTTCCACCGCCGGTGCCATCATGGATTATGCGGCGGTTGAGAACGGCGGAACCGTCGGATCCATGTCACTCAAGCAGGTGTTTACATATTACATCACGGGATTGCAGGCGGTGCGTGACCCGGCCTCCTGGCTGGTGATCGTCGCCCTGGTGATTTCCGCGGCGGGGTTGCTGCTCACCATGCTGCAAAAACGAAGGGAGGCGGCTTGATGCTGTCCACGATCGCTTTTATTGCGCTCATTATTTCATGTGTCATCCAGGCCGTTTTGTTACTGAGC
>CAYQRT010000009.1:0-22488 GCA_964419695.1 uncultured Spirochaetaceae bacterium
ATCCGGCCTTTTTCATATATTCGATTAATAATCGGTAACGAACTTGTTTTCCGTTTCCGCCACACTACAGCGAGCGTTCCTTCACCACGGATTATTGTGAAATGGAAAACGTCTCCGCAGGCTGCGGCGCCGGCGGGTACGCGCCGACCGGCGTTCGGCAGCCGTTCACCACACATTATACTTAGAAGGGGGTTCCCATGAAAATCGCCATCAACGGATTCGGACGCATCGGCCGCCATGTCTTCAAGATCGCGTATGACCGCGACGACGTCGAGATCGTGGCCGTGAACGACCTCACCGAAAACGAGGTACTCGCCCACCTTTTGAAATATGACTCGGTGTACGGCGTCTACCCGCACGACGTGGGCTTCGACGACGGCCACATCATAGTGGACGGGAAAAAGATCGGCGCCACCGCCATCAAGGACCCCAAGGAACTGCCCTGGAAGAAGCTCGGGGTGGACGTGGTGATTGAAGCCACCGGCGTGTTCCGCAAGCGCGAACAGGTGGCCTGGCACCTGGAGGCCGGGGCCAGGAAGGCCATCCTCACCGTGCCGGCCAAGGACAAGGTGGACCGGACCATCGTGCTCGGCGTCAACCATGAGATGCTCCAGGAAAAGGACCAGATCGTGTCCAACGCCTCCTGCACCACCAACTGCCTGGCGCCGGTCGCCAAGGTGCTCCACGACAATTTCAAGATCGTGGAAGGGTTGATGACCACCGTGCACGCCTACACCAACGATCAAGTAATCCTCGACTTTCCCCATAAGGATCTGCGCCGCGCCCGCGCGGCCGCGCTTTCCATCATTCCCACCTCCACCGGGGCGGCCAAGGCCATCGGGGAGGTGATCCCGGACCTGGCCGGCAAGCTCAACGGCATCGCCATGCGCGTGCCCGTGCCCACCGGCTCGGTGGTGGACCTGACCGTGAAGCTGGATAAGGACCCCTCGGTGGCCGACGTGAACAAGGCGATGCAGGAAGCGGCCAAGGGCCAGCTGGAGGGCATCCTCCAGTATTGCGATGATCCGATCGTGTCCGCCGACATCCGGGGCAACAGCCACTCGTCCATTTTTGACGCCCTCTCCACCATGAAGGTGGGCAAGGGCCTCGTTAAGGTAATATCCTGGTACGACAACGAATGGGGCTATTCAACCCGCGTGGTCGATCTCCTGGAAAGATTAATGTAAGCATCGGATAGAAAGGAACATTCATGGCCGTCAAGACCCTCAAAGACCTCGACCTCAAAGACAAGCGTGTGCTCGTGCGCGTAGACTTCAACGTGCCCGTCAAGGACGGGAAGATCACCGACGACACCCGCATCGTGGAAGCGCTTCCCACCATCACGTACGTGCTCGAACAGCCGGGCGCCTCGCTCATCCTCATGAGTCACCTGGGCCGGCCCAAGGGCGCGCCCAAGCCCGAATTTTCACTGAAGATCACCGCCGACCGCCTGTCCCAGTTGATCGGCAAGCCGGTCAAGATGGCGCCGGACTGTATCGGCGAAGCGACCGCCGCGTTGGCCAAGGCCCTCCAGGCGGGAGAAGTGCTCATGCTCGAAAACGTACGTTTCCACAAGGAAGAGGAAGCCAACGACCAGGGCTTTGCCAGGGAGCTCGCCTCCCTGGGCGACGTCTACATCAACGACGCCTTCGGCACCGCCCACCGCGCTCACGCCTCCACCGAGGGGTTGGCCCATCTCCTGCCCGCGGCGGCCGGGTTCCTGATCGAAAAAGAGGTGAAGTTCTTCGGTACCCTGCTGGCCAACCCGGAGAAACCGTTCGTGGCCATCATCGGCGGCGCCAAGGTCTCCACCAAGATAGCCGTTTTGGAATCGCTCCTGCCCAGAGTCACCACCTTCATTATCGGTGGGGGCATGGCCTACACCTTCTTGAAGGCCCAGGGCATTGAGGTGGGAAAATCACTGGTGGAAGACGAGTTAATCGCCACCGCCCGGCAGTTCCTGGAACAGGCCCAAGCCAAGGGCGTGGAAGTCATTCTGCCGGTCGATCACGTGGTGGCGGCCGAATTCAAAGAAGACGCGGCGCCTGAGTCCATTGACGGCCAGGCGGTCCCCGCCGGAAAAATCGCCATGGACGTGGGACCCAAAACCCTTTCTTTATACAAGGACAAGATAGCCGCGGCTAAGAATATCGTGTGGAACGGGCCTTTGGGCGTCTTCGAGTTCGCTGCCTTCGCCAAGGGCACCCTGGAAGTGGCCCGGATGGTGGCCGCCGCCGCCGGCACCACCGTGGTGGGCGGGGGAGATTCCGTGGCCGCGGTCAACAAGTTCGGCCTCAAGGACAAGATCAACCACGTGTCCACGGGCGGCGGCGCCTCCCTGGAGTTTCTGGAGGGCAAGCAGCTGCCGGGCATTACGGCCCTTGCCTAAATCCGGCATTTTCTGTATCGTGCTGTGAACCTGGCAGGATGTTGAAAAAGTGGAACCTTTTCAACATAGATTTCTATAATAACGGAGAGTCTGATGCGTACTAAATTCATCGCCGGCAACTGGAAAATGCATAAAACCATCGCCGAGGCCGTCGCCTTTGCCAGGGAATTGAAGGAAAAACTGAAGGGGGAGTCCGTTAAATTGATGATCGCACCACCGTTTACCGCTCTGGCTGCGGTCGGCACGGTGCTCAAGGGGTCGAACATCCTCTTAGGCGCCCAGAACTGCGCCCAGGAACTCTCCGGCGCCCATACCGGTGAAGTGTCGCCGTCCATGCTCCAGGAGTGCGGAGTGCAGGTGGTCATTCTGGGCCACTCGGAGCGGCGGCACACGTATCTGGAAACCGACCAGCTCATCAACAAGAAGGTGAAACTGGCCTTGGCCCAAGGGTTCGAGGTCATTCTTTGCGTGGGCGAAACCGAGGGCGAACGCGAACAGGGCGTGACGGAGAAAGTGGTGGAGACCCAGGTGCGGGAGGGCCTCAAGGATGTGGCCGCCGCGGATATGAGCCGGGTGACCATCGCCTACGAACCGGTCTGGGCCATCGGCACGGGCAAGACCGCCACCCCGGCCGACGCGGACGCCGTGCATGCCGTGATTCGTCAGCTGGCGGGCGGGCTTTACGGGGCCGGCGCCGCGGAAAAACTCATCATCCAGTACGGCGGATCGGTCAAGCCCGCCAACGCCAAGGACCTCCTGACCCAGGCCAACATCGACGGCGCCCTGGTGGGCGGGGCCGCGTTATCCGCGGAGCAGTTCGTGCCTATTGTTCAATACGACCGATAGTGCTATTATCCAGACACAGGAGTTAACAATCACATGGCTATCATTCTGTATATTCTGTTCGGCTTGGCCGCGCTTATTCTTATCCTTCTCGTCATGATCCAGGACGACCAGGGCGAGGGCCTGGGCGGCATCTTCGGGGGCGGCAGCACCACCCCCTTCGGCTCCCGTTCGGGGAACGTCCTCACCCGCTTCACCGGCATCGTGTCCGCTGTCTTTTTCGTGGTCTGCCTGGTCATCGGCCTGGTCAACCGTTCACGGGTCCTGACCGAGATCAAGGAAGAGAGCACGTCCGAAGTGGTGAACAAAACCTTCTTCGAGCCGGTCAAGCGCGACGCGGCCGCCACGCCCGCTCCGGAGGCGCCCGACCCCGAGGCCACCCCCGCGCCCGGCGGCAACTAGGCCGTTCTCCGTCTCCCCCCTTCGACCAGTGACCGCCGGCGACGGCCGCCGCTCAGGGTGACGGTGGCGAGACGTCGCGGCTCATGAAAAGAAAAATTCCGCTTAGCCTCCCCGCTCTTGACGATGTGGGGCGAAATAGTTATTAATTGCATATATGGACAATCCCCCGGCCGGGAATGTATTGTAAGGCTGACAGCCGTCTCCCCTTTCGGTTTTAAGTAACAAAGGATTTCCATGATATTCTGCGTGACAAGGATTCAGGTGGCAGACAATGCAAGAGGTAATTGACGAGTTATTGAAAGCCGAGGCCGAGGCTCAGCAGATCATCACACAGGCGCAGGAACAAGCGCAGGCCGCAAAGAACCGGATTGAGTCCGAATATTCACTCAAGGTGAACGAGACGCGTGAACAAGCCCGCCAGGCGGTGTTGGGCCGCGTGGAAAAGACCCGCCGGGAGATCACCGCCGCCAATGCCGAGGCCCTCAAAAAGGCGCAGGCCGAAAACGAAGCCCGGTTCCATGAACA
The DNA here is from genome assembly GCA_964419695.1 of uncultured Spirochaetaceae bacterium. Lineage (GTDB taxonomy): Bacteria > Spirochaetota > Spirochaetia > SZUA-6 > RPPD01 > JAFGSW01. The sequence goes on from CAYQRT010000009.1 coordinate 4,160, forward strand.
GGAGCCCGAAGTGGAACGCATCACCGACGAGGTGATCGACCTGGTCATGATCCCCGAGTACGAGAGGGACGCGGAGTGATGGGGTCCGCGGTTCATACCTACTCCTTCATCAATGCCAAACTGCGCACCCGCCTTTCCAAACTGCTTTCCGAAGAAACCTACGACGCCCTGGTCCGCGCCCCCTCCCTGCCGGAGGCGGTGCAGCTGTTGAAGACCACTCCCTACGCCCTGCTCGAGACGGTATATTCCAAAACGGGCGACATAAAGAGCGCCGAGCTGGAACTGTACAAGACCGAGATGAGCGTGTATCACGATGTCGAGCGCCGGATGGAAGGCGCGCCGCGGCGCTTCTGCTCCGCCCTCACCACGTATTATGAAGTGGAGAACCTGAAACGCGCCGTGCGTCTCTGGTTCGACCATGCCATCCGCGGACGGGATATCGAGGATTCGCGCGGGTACCTGTGCCGCGACGTCATCCATCACGACCTCCATCCGGACGCGATCATCCAGGCCCCCGATTATTCGGGAGTGGTGGAGGCTCTCTCCGACACGCCCTACGCCCGCTTCTTCGGCGAGAGCGTTCCGGAGATCCAGCGGATGAACTCGCTCTTCGCCTTCGAGATCGCCCTGGACAAATACTACTACGGCGAACTCCACCACGCCATGCACGAATTAAGTTCCGCCGACGCCCGGATTGCGCGGCGGCTGGTCGGGGTGGAGGTGGACCTCCTCAATATCAACCGCGTCATCCGCTTCAAGACCATCTACAATCTGCCGTTAAGCGACGCCCAGAAATACTCCATTCCCTTCGGCTTCGAGGTGGACAAGGAAACCATCGCCCGCGCCTACGATCAGGACCGGGTCTCCGAGGTGTTCGACGCGCTCATGAAGAGGCACAAGGGCATCTCCGCCATGCTCAAGGACCAGGGACAGGAATCCTCGGCGCGCCTGGTGCTCATCGAACGGGTATTGGAACACGTGCTCATGCAGGAGGTGCGCCGCATGCTGGTGGGCAATCCCTTCTCCATCGGTATCGTGTTGGCCTATTTTATCCTTAAGAAGAACGAGCTCAGGAAGATCATGACGATCCTCAACGCCAAGGTGTATATGCTGAAACCGGAAGAGATCAAGAGCCGCTTATGATGTTCACCGCCCGCATGAAGTATCTGGTCGCCGTGGTACTGGACCGGCACGTCGACGACGTCACCCGGGAGCTCCTCTCCCTGGGGATGCTGCATTTCATCAAGGTCAAAGAGCTGCAGAGCGGATTGGAAAACAAGGTCAACAACGTGACCCTGACCGTTTCCACCACCCGGCTCTCGGAAATTCGCAAACGGATAGAGACGCTTTTGGGCATCGTCAACGCGCTTCCGGACCAGCGGAAACACGTGGCCCTGGAGCACCTTTCGCCCATCGATCTTGACCAGACCGAGAAGGCGCTTCTCGACATCACCTCCAGAATTCAGGGCTACCGTGACCGCCAGAAGGCCATGCAGCAGGAAATCCTCAAGTTGGAGGACGTCAAGCGCCAGGTAACGCTATTCGGCGACCTGCGCTCCATGGTCCGGTCGGAATCCCAGTTTTCCTTTCTGCGCTTCCGCGCCGGCACCGTGCGCGGAGACCGGTTCGAGGATTTTAAGAAGGCGGTGGAGGCCTTCCCCGCGGTGGTGCTGTCATTATCCCGGGAAGGGGATCAAACCTCGGCGCTCGTGGTCACCATGCGCCGCGACGATCCGCAGACGGACCGGATCATGACCGAGTATGATTTCATGGAGACGGAGATCACCGAGGAGATGACGGGGGTCAAGGAGGAGGTGACGGGCAGCATCACCCGCAAGATCATCGCCCTCACCACGGAACAGGAAATGATAAGCGCCGAATCCCGGGCCGCGGTCATGGAGAAGAAGGACGATCTGCTCACCCTCTGGGAGAACCTCAAGCTGAACGAGCTCTACTACCGGATTCAATCATTCTTCAGCCGTACCGCGCGCACGCTGCTTTTCTCGGGCTGGGTGCCGGCCGCCCAGGCCAAGCTCATCGGCCAGGCCATAGAACGCGCCACTGACGGAAGCTGTTACGTGGAATGGCGCGACCCCGAGCGCCTGGAAAAGGAAGCCAAAAAACGGATCAATGTGCCGGTCAAGTTGAAAAACCTGAAAATACTTTCCCCCTTCCAGATGCTGGTCACCAATTTTTCCATTCCGCAGTACGGCACGATCGATCCCACGCCCATCGTGGCCGTGCTTTATTTAGCGATGTTCGGCCTCATGTTCGGCGATGTGGGGCAGGGGCTGGTCATCATGGTGATAGGCATCCTCGGCACATTGTTCGGACGCTTCAAAAAGGGAATGAAGCAGATTGTCAGGCTGCTCATCTTCTGCGGCGGGGCGGCCGTGGTGTGCGGCTTCCTCTTCGGATCGTTCTTCGGCATGGCCGACGTGGTGCCCGCGCTCTGGTTCAACTTCCACCACCTGGTCCAGCCCGGGCCCGAGGGCGTGGCGCACACGGGATCGCCGGTCACGAGCATCGTACAGGTGCTTCTCATCACGCTGTATTTCGGCATCGCCATCATCTCGCTCGGACTGGTGCTGAACTGGATCAACCTGATCCGGTTGAAGAAATGGTCATTGCTCATCTTCGACCGTATGGGCCTGGTGGGCGGCTGGATGTATTTCGGCGGCATCTACGTGGTGTATCAATTCGCCTTGAGTGATTTCAAAGCTATGCCCGGCGGTACCGTGATGCTGCTGGCCCTGGGCATTCCGGCCCTTATTTTCCTGGGTAAACCGGTCTTCGAGTTCATCGAGCACAAGGCCGAACACCCGAATAAAAGATTCACGGTCTTCACGCCCATCGGCTTTTTCTTTTCCTGGCTGCTGGAGCTTCTGGAATTCTTCACCGGCTACCTGTCCAACAGTCTCTCCTTCATGCGGGTGGCCGGACTGGGCATCGCCCACGTGGCCCTGATGATGGCGTTCGCGCAGATCGCGGAGATGCTCACCAAGGGCGGTCTCCCGGCCGTGGGGGTGATCGTGTTCATCATCGGCAACATTTTCGTCATCGCCCTGGAGGGCCTTTCCGCCGGGATACAGGCCCTGCGGTTGAATTATTATGAATTTTTTTCCAAATACTTCAGAGGATCCGGAGAAGCGTACGCGCCCGTTTCCCTGGGGGGACAGTAATTCGCGACAAGGAGGAATCCATTATATGGAGAACGCGAAACGGAAATTGAAGAGAAAGATCATCACCAGTATCGTCATCACCTTCCTGGTGATGGGAGTTATTTTTCTGGTCAACGTCCCGTCGGTCTTTGCGCAGGACGCGGCGCCGGCGGCGCCGGCCCAGCACGTGGAAGTGCAGAAGCAGAGCGTCCAGGCCGAAGTCACCAAGTTCGCGCTGGTGGCGGCCGCGTTGGCCTTCGGGCTGGGCGCCGTGGGCGCCGGCATCGCGGTGGGCAACGTCGGATCGGCCGCCATGGGCGCCATCGGCGAAAAACCGGAGATGGCCGGGCAGGCCATCATCTTCGTGGCCCTGGCCGAAGGTATCATGGTCTTCGGGTTCATCATCGCCATTCTGATCCTGGGCCGGGCCTAGCTCGTACGCCATGGATTACTACATCATTGGGGACGAGGACGCCGTACTCGGATTCCGGCTGGTGGGCGTGCGGGGACGCACCGCCGCCACCCGGGAGGAAGCCGAGAACGCGTTCCGGGAGGCCCTGAAGAACGAGCAGATAGCCGTCATCATCATCACCGAGCGGATCGCCGATCTCATCCGGCCCCTGGTGGACCGGTTCCTGTTCCGGGAGAAGTTTCCGCTGTTGGTGGAGGTGCAGGACCGGCTCGGACCGATGGCCGGCAAGCCGGACATTCGCACCATGGTGAATCAAGCCATCGGCATCAAATTGTAACGGGCGGACCACATGGCAGACGTATCGGAAAAAGGAACCAGGCTCATCGCGGACATCCGCAAGGACGCGGAGGCCGAGGCCGTCCGGATCACGACCGAAGCGGACAAGGCCGCCCGGGACCGGGTGGACCAGTTTGAGCGGCAGATGAAAGACATCATGGCCGAGGCCGACAAGACCGCGGCCGAGCAGGAGGAGGCGGTCCAGCGGACCCTGCAGGCGGCCTTTACCGTGGAGAAGCGCCGGATCGCGCTCGCCTCCCGGGACCGGATCCTGAAAAGGGTGCTCAGGCGCGTGGAGGAGAAGATGGCGGCCCGGGTGTCGGACAAGAACTACCGCGGCCTGCTCATGACGCTCGTGGTGGAGGCGGCCATCGGGCTGGGCGAGTCAAAGGTGACGGTCAACGCCTCGCCGGCCGAACTGGCCTTGATCGACGACAAGTTTCTTAAGGAAGCGACCGCCAAGGTTGCCTCTCTGGTCATGCGCCCCGTGACCATCACCAAAACCAGGGAGGCGCCGCTGCTGCTGCAGGGGATCGTCCTGTCCGCCGCGGACGGCCGGACCGCCTTTAACAACCAGATCAGGACGCGCCTGTTGCGCAAGCAAAGCGAGATCAGAAAACGTATCTACGACCGCCTGCACCTGCAGGCCTAGCTCTATGTTGAAAAAGTGGAACCTTTTCAACATAGAGCTTTTGAAATTGCTCGCTCCGCTTGAGCAATTTCAGAAATCAAGGAAGCTGATGAAAACCCTCAGCCGGGTTTTCATCGGCCGTACAAACGCGGTATCGAATTGGGGAAGCTATGAGTGAACGAATCATCGGACAGGTCAAGCGGATCAACGGTCCGGTCATCATCGCCACCGGCGTCAAGGACGCCATGATGCTCGAACTGGTGCGCGTGGGGGACATGCACATCGTGGGCGAGGTTATCAAACTGGAGAGCGGCCGGGCCGTCATCCAGGTCTATGAGGACACCACCGGACTCACGCCCGGTGAAAATATCTACGGGTCGGGCATGCCCCTGTCCGTGGAGCTGGGCCCGGGCCTGATCGGCACCATCTACGACGGCATCCAGCGCCCGCTGGAGGAGATTTTAAAAATTTCCAACCAGTACATCGAACGCGGCATAAGTTTGCCCGCCCTGAACCGGGAGAAAAAATGGCAGTTTAAGCCCGCCGACCTGGCCCCGGGAGCGCCCGTGACGGGCGGCATGATCCTGGGCACGGTCCAGGAGACCGAACGAGTGGAGCACCGTGTTCTCACTCCACCCGATCTGTCCGGCACCCTGTCTTTTCTGGCGCCGGAGGGGGATTACACCATTGAAGAAATTATAGCGGAGATCGAGAACGACGGGAAGAAGACCACGGTGGCCATGCTCCAGCGCTGGCCCATCCGGCGGCAGCGGCCGGCCAAAAACCGGCTCATCCCGGACATTCCGCTCATCACCGGACAGCGCGTCATCGACACGCTCTTCCCCCTGGCCAAAGGCGGTACCGTGGCCATTCCCGGCGGGTTCGGCACGGGCAAGACCATGACCCAGCACGCCATCGCCAAGTGGTGCGACGCGGAGATTATCGTCTACATAGGCTGCGGCGAACGCGGCAACGAGATGACCGACGTGCTGGTGGAGTTCCCCAAGCTGATCGATCCGCGCACGGGGCGCAGCCTGATGGAGCGTACCATCCTCATCGCCAACACCTCCAACATGCCGGTGTCGGCGCGCGAGGCGTCCATCTACACCGGCGTCACCCTGGCCGAGTACTTCCGCGACCAGGGCTACGACGTGGCCGTCATGGCCGACTCCACCTCCCGCTGGGCCGAGGCCCTGCGCGAACTCTCCGGCCGCATGGAAGAGATGCCGGCGGAAGAGGGGTTTCCCGCCTACCTGCCCACGCGCATCGCCGAGTTCTACGAGCGCGCCGGACACATGGAAACGCTTTCCGGGAGCACGGGCTCGGTGTCCATCATCGGCGCGGTCTCCCCTCCGGGCGGCGACTTCTCCGAACCGGTCACCCAGCACACCAAGCGCTTTGTGCGCTGTTTCTGGGGGCTGGACCGCCAGCTGGCCAATGCCCGCCACTATCCGGCCATCTCCTGGATCGACAGTTATTCGGAGTACCTCCAGGACGTCACGCCCTGGTGGGAACGGCACGCCGGCCCGGAGTGGTCCAAAGACCGCTCCGAGATCATGGACCTGCTTCAGCGCGAGGTGCGCCTCATGCAGGTGGTCAAGCTGGTGGGGCCGGACGCCCTGCCGGACAGCCAGCGCTTTATCCTGGAGGTGTGTACGCTCTTCAAGAACGCCTTCCTCCAGCAGAACGCCTTCGACGACGTGGACCGGTTCTCCACCGTGGAGAAGCAGATGAAGATGCTCGCCCTCATCCTTCTCTACTGGCGGCGTGGCCATGAGGCCATCCACCGCGGCGCCACCCTGGTGAAACTGAAAAAAATGAAAGTGCTGCAGGATATCGTCAAGATGAAATTTACCGTCGCCAACGAAAACCTGGGCGAGCTCGACAAGCTGCAAGCCCGGCTCGAACGCAACCTTGATCAAGTGGAGTCGATTTATGCCTGATCTGTCAAAAATGCACAACGCGGAGAAGAGGCTCCAGCCGGGGAAGGAGTACATCGGCGTGTCCCGCATCGACGGGCCGCTGGTCTTCATAGAGAAGACACACCCGATCGGCTACCGCGAGCTGGTGGAATGCGTGGACCACAACGGCAAGCTGCGTCTGGGCATGGTGCTCGACACCTCCGACGAGGCGGTGGTGGTGCAGGTGTTTGAGGGTACGCAGGGCATGGACATGCCGGAGACCCGCCTGCGTTTCCGCGGCAAGCCCCTGGAACTGGGCGTGAGCCGCGGCATGCTGGGCCGCGTCTTCAACGGCCTGGGCGATCCCATCGACGACGGGCCGGCCCCCCTGGCCGAGGCCGAACTGGACATCAACGGCAAGCCCATGAACCCCACGGCCCGCGCCTATCCCAAGGACTACATCCAGACCGGCATCTCGGCGATCGACGGGATGAACACCCTCATCCGCGGGCAGAAGCTGCCCATCTTCTCCGGGAACGGCCTGCCGCACAACGAACTGGCCGCCCAGATCGCCCGCCAGGCCAAGATCCGCGGCACGGAGACCGACTTTGCCGTGGTCTTCGCGGCCATGGGCGTCAAGCACGACGTGGCCAGTTTCTTCATCAAATCCTTCGAGGAAACCGGCGTCCTGGAGAACGTGGCCCTCTTCCTTTCATTAGCGGACGACCCGTCCATCGAGCGGTTGATCACGCCGCGTACGGCCCTGACCCTGGCCGAGCACCTGGCCTTCAAGCACAACATGCACGTGCTGGTCATTCTCACCGACATGTCCAACTACTGCGAGTCCCTGCGCGAGATCTCCACCATCCGCGGTGAGATCCCCTCCCGCAAGGGCTACCCGGGCTACCTCTACTCGGACCTGGCCGAGCTCTACGAGCGCTCGGGCATGGTCAAGGGGTTCGAGGGCTCGATCACCCAGCTGCCCATCCTCACCATGCCCAACGACGACATCTCCCATCCCATCCCGGACCTGAGCGGCTATATCACGGAGGGGCAGATCGTCTTCGAGCGCGAGATGCACGCCCGCGGGATCTACCCGCCCGTGGCCGGCCTGCCGTCGCTGTCCCGGCTCATGAAGGACGGCATCGGCGAGGGCATGACCCGCGCCGATCATCCCCACTTGGCGAGCCAGCTCTTTGCCGCCTACTCCTATGTCAAGGACGTGCGCAACCTGGCCTCGGTCATCGGGGAGGAGGAGCTGACCCCCCTCGACCAGCAGTACCTGGAGTTCGGCGAGTTCTTCGAGCGCTCCTTTGTCACCCAACGGCGGGACGAGGACCGCACCATCGAACAGACCCTCGACCTGGGCTGGGAAAGTCTGAAGAAGCTGCCGCGGGAGGAACTGCACCGCATGAGCGAGGAGGAGCTGGAGGAGCACTTTGACGTCTGACCGCCCGCCGGGCGGAAGGTTGGACAAGGGGACTTATCATCCCGTACAATGAAGCGTGACGGCGGGGAGCCGGGAGGCGCTCGTCGTAATGGAAAGGATAGAAAAAATTGCCGGTTGTCGCACCGACTAAAACCAATCTCCTCAAACTGAAGCAGGAACTCAAGTTCGCCGAACTGGGCTATGAGCTCCTGGACCAGAAGCGGAACATCCTGGTGCTGGAGCTGCTGAACCTGGTGGACCAGACGGTTGAACACCAGGAGCGCGTGGACAAGGCCCTGGCCCAGGCGTACCGGACGTTGGAATCCGCGGTGCTGGGCATGGGCAAGCTCAAAGTGTTCAGCCTGTCGAGCGCCGTCAACATTAAATGCGGCATTACGGTGCGCGAACGCAAAGTGATGGGGGTCTCAATACCGGTGGTGGAGACCACCTTCACCGACCACCCGCCGTATTACAGTCCCCAGGGCACGAGCTTCTGGGTCGACAGCGCCTTGCAGCATTTCAAGCAGGCCCTGGAGGTCATGGGCCGGCTGGCCGAACTCAAGGTCTCCATCATCCGTCTGGCCACCGAGGTCAAAAAGACGATCCGCAAGGTGAACGCCCTGGAGAAGATCGCCATCCCCGACCTGCGCAAGACCGCCGCCTTCATCCAGAGCCGGCTGGAGGAGAACGAGCGTGACATGTTCGTCTTGATGAAAATGGTAAAATCACGGTTGGAGAAAAAAAGCCGCCAGGACCGCCCCAAGGAGTAACCTATGGACAGCCCCATCAAAAAAATGATCGTCTATATAGACGGTTCGGAAGAATCGGTGACCGCCGCCCAGTACGGGATCGTCCTGGCCAAAACCCTGCCGGCGGAGTTGACCGCGCTTTACGTCATCAACACCCGCGCCCTTGACGATCTCGTCAAGTCCCGGATATTTTTAAAGTCCGAAGAGGAGGAATACTCCCAGGACATTGAGAAGGACGCCGAACGCTACCTGAACCACGTGAAGAACCTGGGACTGCAGAAGGGGATCACGGTGAACGTGGTCCAAAAGAGGGGCACCCCGTTTCTGGAAATAAAGACCCAGATCGCGGCCGACAACGCGGATCTTCTCGTGATCGGCGAGATTTCCAAGATACGCAGCCGGCGCGATGAATCATTCAATGAAGCCGAACGCGCCATGCGTAATGTGCGCTGCTCGGTGCTCGTCGTCAAGGACGAGGAACGGGTATGGAGCATGTACGACACGCTCGTATGACGCGGCGGCCGGGCATGTATGACAGCGTATGGTTATGTAACACGGCCGGTGGAGCCGTCCCGTAAGGAAGGAAGAATATGGCGCTTATTGATTTGATCACGGAAGACATCGTGAAGGTTCCCCTGGAGGCGACCGGCAAAACCGAGGCGATCGGAGAACTCGTGGACGTGCTGGTGGCCGCGGGTAAGGTGAAGAACAAGTCCAAAATCATGGAGGCCGTACTCAAGCGGGAAAATCTCGGGTCAACCGGCCTGGAGAAGGGGATCGCGGTGCCGCACGCCAAGACCGAGGAGGTCACGTCGCTCATGCTGGCCATCGGCATCTCCTTCAAGGGAGTGGACTTCAACGCCGTGGACGGCAAGCCTTCCAAGGTGTTTTTTCTCATGCTGGCCGCGCCCGACCAATCCGGACCGCACATCGAGGCTTTGGCGGAGATCGCGCGTATCACGCGTTCGGAAGCCTTCTGCCGGCTTCTCACCGGGGTCGCTTCGCCCAAGGAAGTGGTGGAGTTGTTTAAAGAAGAATAGCGATACCGCCTTCAGGTGGTCTCATCGTTCGCGGGTGGCGGCGCCTCCGGGGCATTGACGCGCACCGACCGCCCTGAAAAGAGACCGCGTTTCCGCAGGACCAGAAAGACTCCCAGTCCGAAAAAGATCTGCAGATAGTACGTGGCCACGCGCCAGATGAGTACGGCGATGAACGCGAACTGAGGCTGCCCGGTGTAGACCGAAAAGACCATGGTGTACACGCCCTCCAGGCCGCCGCTGGCGCCCGGACTGGGAATGTAGTAGACCACCAGGTTTAAAAGCAGAACGGTCACGAAGACTTGGATGAAGTTGACCTCGGCGCCGGCAAACATGACCAGCACCCAGGAAAGCGAAAAGACCTGCAGTCCCAGGATGCAGACGCAGAGGAGGACGTCGATCAACACGATATGGAACCTTTTTTTCCAGAGAAAGGCGATATTGCGCTTGAGGTCGCGCGACCAATCGTGGGCCGCCTTGGCCCATCCGGTTTTTTTGCTTATGCGGGTGATGAAGCGTCCCAGAAAACTGTGCTCAATGCGAACCAGGAAGGCGCCGATCGAATCCGGCCGGATGAAGAGAATGACGAATATGACGCAGAAAAGGAAGGAAAAAGAGAATCCGATGACAATCAAGGTCGTGGACACGTCCATCTTTATGAGAAGCGGTATGATGGACGGGATGAAAATGATCGTGAGGATGATGGCCGATCCCGCGTATTCAATGAAGCGCGACATCATGACGTTGGTGCTGGTCTTGGCGTCGATGCCGTTCCTTTTCAGGTGGTAGATCTGAAAGGGCTGGCCGCCCGTGGCCATGGGCGTCAGATTGGAAAAAAAATATCCCAGCAGACTGTTGACGAAGGCCGTGCCGAAACCGATGCGGTATTCGAACTGGCGCAGCACCAGCTTGAGGCGGAATGAATCGATCAGGTAGATGAGGAGGTAGACCGCGGCGGGAACGGCAATATGCTCCCAGCGTACCTTGTGCAGGGCCCCTCCCAGGGAGCTGAAATCCACCAGGAAGGAGATGAGTATATTGGCGAGAAGCCCGATGACCACGGCCACGACGATCATGCGCATGATTTTTTTTATGGATGAGTAGGAACTTGTTTTCCCGGCTTTGCCTGACACGGATTCTCCTTCAAAATTTCAAATGGCCGCGGCGGGGGCGTTACCGCGGCTTATCGGTGGACTATAGAGGTTCTTGTGAAGATTTGCAATATATGGCATAATTAAAGAACAATCATTCGGTTAAAAGGTCAGGAATTCAAGATAACTTATGAAGCGAGTATTAATTTTTATCGGAGACGCGGGCGGAGGGCATCTTTCCGCGGCCAATGCCATTACGGAGACGTTTCAGTCGCTGTACGGCGATGAATTCTCGGTCAAGACGCTCGATATTTTCACCGAGGCCGGCATCAAGCCGTTCCAGGATTCGGCGAAGCTGTACATAAAAGTAAGCTCCAACTTATTGAGCGAATTCATATATAACTGCCTGGTGTTCATCAGCAGTACCGGCTTCGGCTACTACCTGTACAAGACCTACGTGAACGCTAAACTGTTTCGGGCCACCAAGCGCATTGTGGAGTCTTATAACCCGGACATCCTTATTGCGAACAATTCCGTAATTACGCCCCTGATGGGAAAGATGAAGAAAGAGGGTGCGCGATTCGTGGTCGCGGGATTGGTGACCGACATCGTCAACATCTTCCGCGGTTGGGCGGACAAGAACGTCGACTGCATTATCAGCCCCACCCAGGAGGCCACCAAACGCCTGTTGCGTTACGGTGTGGACCCCGGCCGGATCCTGGACCCGCTTTTTCCCATCAATCCCCGCCTGGTAAATTTCCGGCCGCGCGATGAGGTGATGGCCGAGTTGGGGCTGGACGTCTCCCTCAAGACGATTCTGGTGACCGCCGGCGGAGTGGGCATGGCCTCGCTCGATCACGCCCTGGACGACCTGGCGGCCGATCCCCGGCTGCAGGTTATTATCCTGGCCGGCCGGGTGGAATCCTTACGCAGGGAACTGACGAAACGGTACGCGGACAATCCCCGCGTCAAGGTGCTGGGCTTCATTCCCAATATCCAGGACTACTATAATGCAGTGGACGTCGTGGTGGGCAAACCGGGACCGGCCACCATCCTGGAAGTGGAACTCTTCGGCAAGAAGGCGGTGCTCACCAGGCGCGTGGGTGTACAGGAGAACGGCAACGCCGGCTTCGCCCTGCGTAATCCCAATTTCCGTTCGATCGGCGGGCGGTGGCACCTGCTTAAGCGCACGGTGGATGATCTCATCAGCCAGGACACCGTTCGGTACACCGTGCGCCGTTCCTTCAACGAATGCGAGTTGATCGTCAAGGGCATCGTGGCGCTCCTGGATAAGAAAAAGTAGCGGTTGTGATTCAATGGGTTTCACCACGAAGGCAGGAAGTACACGAAGAGGGAAGAAAGGGAAAGGGAGGATGGCGGAGGTCAGGATTCAGACATATGTGCGAAAAGGCTTTATGTGCATATTCTCTCATTTGTCTTGACAAGGGTAATTCCATCGTGTAACTTTTTTTCTTGATTTAGGAAATTACACAGGAGCGCCGTACCGTATAGGGTTGCCTGCCCAAACAAAGCGGCGCGACGAGCGATTTCACAAGGAAGTTGACCCAAAGGGTTCCACCCTTTGGGTAAATGTACCGGGCGGTTAGCTCAGTTGGGAGAGCGTCTGGTTTACACCCAGAAGGTCGGGGGATCGTGCCCCTCACCGCCCATACGCCACGCCAGGAAAGGGGAAAGCCGCCCGTTAAGGGCGGCTTTCTATTACATGACCGTGATTGAAACAGCAAGATTATTCCTCCGGCCCCAGACTGAAGACGATCTGGAACCTCTCTGTACGATCCTTTCGGATAAGGAAACCATGCGCTACTATCCCAGGCCCTACGGGCGAGACGAGGTACAGTCATGGATTCGGCGCTCTATGAGGAGCTATGAAGAGAATAATTACGGCCTGTGGGCCGTCATCCTCAAGGAGTCGAACCGATACATCGGGCAGTGCGGGATTTCCCTGCAGGATATCGACGGTGAGCGGGTTCCTGAAATCGGCTACCATCTCAACAAGGCGTATTGGAACAACGGATTGGCCACGGAAGCGGCCGCCGCTTGTCTCCGGTACGGGTTCGATGTGTTGCATCTCGAATGCCTGTATATTCATACGTCCGTTCGCAATGTTTCTTCCCGGCGCGTGGCGGAAAAACTGGGCATGAGAAAGATTAAGGAATATGACAAAGCCGTTGGTCCGGCCCACGGGGTAATACGGCATGTCGCCTACGCGATGTCAGCCAAGGACCGGCCGGCACCCTGAAGAAAAGCGGCGGCCCGTCACGGCGCGTTCCGGGCCGGGCCCGGTTATCATGATCAATTGAACCACCCCCCCCTTAATAAAAATTACGAGATACCTGGTAACTATTACCATTGATGGAATGGAAATTCTCTGTCATCAAGGGACATATCGTGTGTGGTTGGGCGTGGATTTCCAGGAATGCCTGCTCTGAGCGCTCAAGGAGCGGACGCCGGACCGCCGGCGTAACGAACACACATATTTTAAGGAGGTCTATAACATGAAACGACTGATCGCTTTTGTTACGGCGCTCATCTGCGTCTTGATGCTCGGGTGTCAATTCCCTGATTTCCGAAATATGTCGCCCGCGGGCGGAACCGGTGATCAATCGGGACTGGACTACTCGGTCCAGGGAGTCCCGAACGCGACCGGGGTGGTTTCCCTGCAGACTGATACCGCGACGGACAGCGGAAACGTGGTGTTGGAGGGCATGAAGGCCGTCTTCACCCACCCGGTGATTATCAGGGTAACAGGCCGGGCAGGCGGAGGCGACGTGGATGACGATTCGTTCGTACTGGAAGTGGCGGTCCCGGAGAAACCGGACGTGCTGTTGGTTATGAATCGGGCCAATGGAGAAAAAGAGATCCGGCCCTTCACCTATGACGACAGTAGCCGCAAGATGGTCTTCAGCGTTTCGTACGGGGAGCAGATTTCGTTTATTCCCGCCACGCTGGACGGGGCGCAGGCCGTGGAATGCGTGGCTGAAGCGTCGGACCAGATGCTCGGGAACGTGGGGGCCGGCCTGGGCGGTCTTATCGACAGACTGACGTCCCAAACTCCCACCAGTAGACCTTTCAATGTACGGGTGAATGACGGTCATCAGATTTTGGTACAGCTGAACAGTTCCTACTTCCGTAAGAGCACCGATTGGAATTACTCCTGTACATATTACGTGACGACAGCAAATAAAGGCACTCTCGTCAACGATATCTTCCATCCCACGATCATTGCGAGCGGTTCAACCAGCGGATTGATCCGGGTGTCGGTTCCCGGTAGTGGTGTCTATACGTTTACGGTCAAGGTGCGTTTCCGCAACAAATACCGCTGGTGGTTTTTCGGCTGGCACTATTACTGGGGTTCATACCAGGAAGTGGTCCGGTGGAGGCAGGACGTCATCGTGGAAACCCACGCTCTGTCCGACGCGCTCCGCGGCCAACTGGCCAACCGGTACGCGCCTATCGTGGTCTGGAACTACAACGAGCACTACCGGCCCGCTTCACTGGAATATCTCTTCAACAAGGAAGAGGTTGACCCCGCCTTAAGCGGGGATGTCTTCAAGCTGACTGACGAACGTACCCGATACCTCCGTAAAGAAGACAAATTCAGGACTGCCTACTTCAACTTCGGGGACGTTGACCGTGTGCTTCCGTATTACGGGCACCGCAACGCCATGATCGATTTCACGACGTCGCACGCGCTGAATTGCCGCGTCCGGCTAAGGCAAAAACCCGGCCAGCCCGTGGTGTACTATACGTTCCAGGAACGCGACCAGTATGATTTCATCCATTACCACTTTCTTTACGCCTACGATTTGAAATCGGGTTCGCCGTCTTCGCCCGGGTACGGCAGCCACGTGTTTGACCGGGAGAGCCTGGTGGTGGTGCTGCATAAAACGGCGCATACGCCCCTCTACACCATTTACGGGGGGCACATGTCCGACAGCAAGTTCCATTATCTGGGCGGCAACATCCTCGACTGGAAGGTGAATTGGGAAAACGGGAGGGTCAAGCGCGACTGGGCGTCGGACAGCCCGGTTTATTCCAAAATAACTTCGGGGATCGCCATGGACAATGACACCATCCGCGCCGGCACCCATCCCCTGGCGTTCATAGCGGAAGGTTCGCACGCGGTGTATCCGTATCCGGGGCGTTATAAATCCTTCATCGAAGAGCACGCCGGCTGCCCTTGGCCGGACTCGCCTTTCACGAATCCGATGATTCACGCGTCAGGCTGGGATATGGACCAGATTCTCCTGCCTCCCGGTGCTCCCGCGGGCGCAGTGAACCGGTATGACCTTCGTGATCTGGGCGTGGGCCGGATCACCTCATCCTCCTGGAACCGCATTCTGGCGTTCAGCGGCTGGATGATAGACGTCCTGGGAGAAACCAATGCCCGGTTCCCGCCTTACACGGCCCGGGAAACAAAACCGGAAGCGTATTTTTCCGGGGCGGATACCGTGGCGTGGCGGTGGATTTCCCCTTACATGCGCGACCGGTTGGAGGATCTGGAGGGAATTATCGATGAATACTATACGGTTGACGATCCCTTCGCACCGTACTAGGCTCTGCGACCCGATTCAAGGAGAGGAACCCGGCCGCCAGGGCCGGGTTCCTTTTAAAGAAGTTTCATCTCGTCCAGCACTGATTTCAGTTTTTCGCGGTGGGCCGGCTGCAGGGGGCACAGGGGCAGGCGGTACGTCTCTTCCGCCATGCCCTTCATGGCCAGGGCGGCCTTGATGGGGATGGGGTTGGTTTCGATGAAGATGGCCTGGAACAGGGGGAGCAGGGCGTAATGCATGGCCCGGGCTTCATTCCATTTGCCCGCGGCGGCCTGCTGCACCAGGGCGGCCATCTGGGCGGGAATTAAATTGCTGGCCACGGAGATCACGCCGTCGGCCCCCAGGGCCATGAGGGGGAGGGTGAGATTGTCGTCGCCGGAAAGCACTCCAAAATTCTTGGGTTTGGCCCGGATCAGGTCCATGACCTGGGTGATATTGCCGCTGGCTTCCTTCACCGCCACAATGTTTTTATGTTTGGCCAACTCAAGCATGGTCTCATTCTCTATGTTTTTTCCCGTGCGCCCGGGAATATTGTAGACCACCAGGGGCAGGTCCACCTTGTCCGCGATGGCCGTGAAGTGGCGGAAAAAGCCGTCCGCCGTGGGTTTGTTGTAGTAGGGCGCCACCTGCAGGCTGGCCGCGGCCCCCGCCTGCTTGGCGAAGGCGGTGAGTTCGATCGCCTCCGCCGTTGAGTTGGAGCCGGCGCCGGCGATGACCGGTACGCGGCCGCGCGTTTCCTCCACCGCCAGTTCGATGACCCGGCAATGCTCCTCAAAAGTGAGGGTGGGACTTTCGCCGGTCGTGCCCACGGGCACGATGCCCTGCACGCCGTTTTCCACCTGAAACCGGATCAGGGCGCGGAAGGCCGCCTCATCCAGTGTGTCTTCCCGGGTGAAGGGGGTGACGACCGCGGTGAATACGCCCTTGAACATGATGCTACCTCCCGCCGCCCAGCGCGGCCTTCATGTAATCAGAGAATTCGAAGACGCCCTTTTTGTCCCGTATCCATTCCGCGGCCAGCACCGCGCCCACCGCCAGCCCGGCCCGGCTGCGGACCGTGTGGGTGATCTCCAGGGTGTCCTCGACCGAGTCGAAGAGCACGGTGTGGACGCCGGGAATATACCCGCCGCGGACCGAGGCGAAATGGAGTTCGCCGGGGGCGATGGCGCGGTCGAGTTTTTCGACGGCTAGGTTTTGTTTGCGGAGGCTCTCCTCCAGAAGAATCTTGCCCGTGGTGAGGGCCGTGCCGGAGGGCGAATCCTGCTTGCGCTTGTGGTGGAGTTCGTATCCCAGTACGTCGTAATCGGGGAAATGGTTGACCAGGGCGGCCGCCTTCCGCACGATCTCAAAGAACAGGTTGGCGCCTACGGAAAAATTGGCTCCGTACATCAGGCCCGTACCGGCCTTGCGGACGATGTCCCTGACCGCGTCCAGCTTGTTTTGCCATCCGGTGGTGGCGATCACGGCCGGCAGACGCTGTTCGGCGTAGAAGCGGACGCGCTCTTCAATGCCCTCCGGCAGGGCGAATTCGATCACCACCTCGGCGCCGTTGAGTGATTCGGGGGCGAACGACCGGGCGTTCGCCCCGGGCGCCTCCGGATCGACGCGGGCGCAGATTACGTGGCCTTTCTGCACGGCGACCGCCTCGACCTCGTGCCCCATTTTGCCGTAGCCTGACAATAATATCTTCATAAGGCGGATGATAAATCCTTCGTCCGTTTCTTGCAAGCGGTGGAGGCTGTATTTTTACGGCGGCGGCGTTCTTACGAACCCTGGACCAGGGTGCAGGCGGCTATGTTGACGATGTCATCCACCGAACAGCCGCGCGAGAGGTCGCTCACCGGGTGGGCGAAGCCCTGGAGGATGGGTCCGTAGGCTTCGGCCCTGGCCAGCCGTTGGGTGAGTTTATAGCAGATGTTGCCGGCGCCCAGGTCCGGGAAGATGAGGACATTGGCCCGGCCCGCGATGGGAGAACCGGGCGCCTTTTTAGCGGCCACCTCAGGAACCAGGGCCGCGTCGCCCTGGAGTTCTCCGTCCACCACCAGGTCGGGTTGGCGCTCCTTGAGGATACGGGTGGCCTCCCGCACCTTGGTGACGTCGGCGTGTTCGGCCGAGCCCTTGGTGGAAAAGGAAAGCATGGCGATGCGCGGTTCCGTCTCCAGGAAAATCCTGCATGATTGGGCGGCGGCCATGGCGATCTCCGCCAGTTCATCGGCATTGGGATCGGGGACGGTGCCGCAGTCGGCGTAGATGAGTTCGCCGTTGACGCCCCAGGCCGGATCGGGCAGGCACATGACAAAGCAGGATGAGGCGACCTTGATGCCGGGAGCGGTTTTGATGATGGATATGGCGGCGCGGAGCACGTTGGCGGTCGAATTTTCCGCGCCCGCCACCATGGCGTCCGCCTTACCCCGGCGCACCAGCATGGCGCCCCAGCGCAGGGGATCGATTATCTCCGCTGCGGCCGCTTCGCTCGTCAAGCCCTTGTGCCGGCGCAATTCGTGGTATTCCCGGGCGAAGTCTTCGGCCAGAGGGGAGCGGGAGGGATCGCTTACGTCAATACCCGTCACATCCACCGCCAGGGCCGCGGCCTTGGCCCGGACGGCCCCGGTCTCGCCCACCAGCGTCACCGCGCGCGCGATCTTTTTATCCAGGATGATCCGCGCGGCGCGGATGGTCCGTTCCTCCAGGCCCTCCGGCAGCACCAGGCGGGCCTGCTTGGCCCGGGCGCGTTCAATGATTCGTTGCGTAAAGCTCATGGTATTCCTCTCTCGCGGTCGCCGCTGCCTTGTGACACGGGTGAAGGGGCTGTTCCCCGGCGGGGAGGCGTCTGCCCCCCAGAGCGGTGACAGGTTGTCCGTCTCCGCCGCAAGGCTGCCGGAATTATGTGTCTATGAGTATATGCATTTTCAACGTTTTTTTCAATGAGAAACGGCCCTGAAGCGGAAAAAACGCGGTGACGCGGCGTCTCTCCCCGCCTCAGGCGGCTTTCCCGCGCCCTGCGCCGA
>CAYQRT010000010.1:0-22167 GCA_964419695.1 uncultured Spirochaetaceae bacterium
CCAGGCGCCCGATATACATGCCGGGCCGCAGACGGATGTGTTCCAGGGAGCTTAAAGTTTTGACCTTGCTTTCGTCGTAGTTGTGTTTCTTTGCCATGTATCGTAGTTCCCCCGACAGTGGAAAATCGCGGATGCACCGTCCCCAGTTGAAGACAGTATATCCCACATTCCGGGTTTGTCCAAGGGGAGGAAGCGGGCGCCGGTTAGGCCCGCTCGGCGTTACCGGGGTTGATCATGCGGTCCACGCACGTGTCGACCCATTCGTCCAGGGAGACCGGGTTTCCCGCGCCGCCCGGGCTGTCGTCCTCGTAGGTATGCCCCCGGATCACTCTTCCCCTTCTCCACTGCCGGCCGGCCACCGCGTTTTCCCCGATGAACGTGACGATATTCCCCCGGTCACCCGGAATCAGCCTCATTTCCAGACGGGGGCCCACGGCCGCGGCCTCCCGGGTTGCGTGCCATACGAAGGATACAATCGCCAAGGCCCGGGGGTCGTCATAGCGGCCGTATTCCAGCCGGAGGAAACCGGCGTTGAGTGGGAGGTAGATTATGTCTTCGGTCTTCTTTTCGCGATAGCGGGCCAGGAATCCCGGGACCATGGAGTTAATAGGTTTGCCCATGGAATGAGTATATCGAATTTTCCCGGCAATGGCTTAAAAGCCTGATCCTGCTCAATGAGACCCCTTCCAGCATCAGCGCGGGCAAAAAAAGACTGCTTCTCCTTGCGGAGAAGCAGTCACTTCTGTTTTTCTATCACCCCTGAACAACCGGTCTACTAATTCGGGCTGGATCGTGACCGTTTGGGCGGGGGCGGGGGTGGACGGCGCCGCTGCAGCCGGGCGCTTACGGACATGTCGCGGTTGAGATTAATGGTGGTCTCATAATCGTCATAGCCGCGGGCCACCACCTTGATCTTGTATCGGCCGGGCCTGAGTTCGGCGCGGGCGGGCGCGTTTCCATACGACCTGTTGTCGATGAATACCTGGGCGCCCCTCACGTTGGCCGAGATGCGCAGGGAATGCGTGCGAGGCCTGGGCGGCGGCGGGGGCGGCCGGCGCCGGCGCAGCCGGGCGTCTATGGACATGTCGCGGTTGAGATCGATGGTGGTCTCATAAACGTCATAGCCGCGGGCCTCCACCTTGATCCGGTGTCGGCCGCGCCTGAGTTCGGCGCGGGCGGGGGCGTTTCCGTATGATTTATTGTCGATGAACACCTGGGCCCTCCTGACGTTGGCGGAGATGCGCAGGGAGTACGAACGATGCCGGGGCGGTGGCGGGGGCGGACGGCGGGCTACACGGCGCAGATCCATGGTCAAGCGCACCGGACGGCGGAAAACAACGCGTTTTTCCGCCGTTGCGTAACCCCGGGCGGAGACCCGAATGATATGGGTCCCGACGGGCACTTGGCCACGGAAAGGAGTTTTGCCTATCGCCCTGCCGTCGAGCGTGACGATCGCACCCCTGACATTGCAGCGCAGGTCGAATGCGACGCGGCGCTGGGCGAAGACGTCGGCGGTCAGAAAACACATGAATAATACGCCGACGATGCAGCATATGGTTCGTTTATGCATCATTCCTCCTTGGGATTTATCTATTATTAAGTATAGCATCTATTTCCAATGAAACAACCTTATTCAGGTGTATTATTATTTTTCAACAACCGGCTAGAGATGCGTCCGCATCCAGTGTGTCGCGTTTTCCCACATTTCCGGTGCACCTTCGTGTCCCACATGGGGATGTACAATCAGCTTTAGTATGTCCGGGGCAACCGTGTAATAAGGTTTCAGGGTGTTGTAGAATTCCTTCACTTTCTCCCCGTTGACGTGGCGGTCGTTTTCCGCGATCTGAATGAGAAGCGCCCGCGGGAAGAACCGTTGTGGATAGCGGGCCGGATTGAATTCTTCCCCGACTTCCTTCAGCCGCGCCAGGTCTTCTTCTCCCGTCATGACCGGGCTGTCACCCGGGATGTCTTCCCGGTAGGGGGAGCCCACGATCGGCGCGGCCACTTTGATTCTCGGATCGATGACCACCACCCGGAACGTGATGGAGCCTCCCATGGAACCGCCGGTGACGGCCATCCGCTCCGGATCGGCTCGTTTTTCATCCACCAGACGATCGATTACCGCGACCACGTCGTCGGCCGTCTCCTTAATGGCCTTTCTGGTCTGATAGACGTCCAATTTGCCGTCTCGGATTGCACTATCGGTAAATTTCGGACCGGGCCGTTCGCCGTGAAGCCGGTTGTCGAGCCCGACCGCCAGGTACCCGCATGCCGAGAGTTGACGCAGTTGTTCGGAGGCGTCATCCTTCCGCTGGGTGAACCCGTGGCAGAAGATGACCAGGGGGCGGAGTTTTTCTCCGCCCGTGCGGCAGGTAAGGCAGGGGATGCCGGCCACGTCTTCCTTTCTTATCTGAATGTCGTCCGGCATGGCCGGTGTCCTCTCAGGAATCGTTTCCGCTTATTTGTCCTTCAATTTTTCCGGATCGAAGGCGATGAGGGCGCCATTGTAAAAGCATGAGCGGGCGGTAAATCCGGCCCCCTTGTACGGCATCACCTTGACGCATTCACCGTTCATGATCCGCTTGGCCAGTACCAGCAGGGTTCCCAGGTAGGCCGGCTTGAACGGACCGCCGTGGGCCGGGTAGACAATCTCGAAATCGGCGCGGCGCGCCAGAAGTTTTTCCTGGGTGCGGACATAGGTTGACACGGGCAGCGATTCGGGCAGAAACAGCCAGACGTGCGGACAGGCGTCGTCGCCGGAAAACAGGAGTTTGTGCTCGGCGTCCAGCAGGCAGATGGAACCGGGAGTGTGGCCGGGCGCCTCAATGACGGTGAGCTTTCTTCCGCCCAGATCGAACACGTAGCCTTCACTCACGGGCGTGATATCGTCCTTGCCCGGGCTGAAATACTTGACTCCCTCCATATCCGCCGGATGCGCGAAGAAAGTGTCGAAATATTTGTTCCCGCCGGCGTGGTCCGGATGGCCGTGCGTGTTGACCACCCATACCGGCAGGTTCGTCAGAGTTTTCACGCATTGGGCCGTATCCTCGCGTCCGTAACCGGTGTCAATGAGAAGCGAGTGCTTCTCTCCCTGGATGAGAAACATGAAAACGGAATTGCCGTCGTTGATGCGCCAGAGGTTTTCGGCGAGTTTCTCCGTCGTAAAGGCGGACACCGGTTCCCGGGAAGCGGTCGTCGCGTCCTTCTCGGTGGCGCACTGCGCCAACCCCAAAACCGAAATCAGGAGGGCAAAGACGGCCGTCGCCCGCCAATGCGGTCGCGTTTTCAAGTGCATAATAATTCCTCCGTTATTTTCGGACCGGTAATGTGAAACCGAGGGTGGCTGTTTCCACCGGCCGATGGGTAACTGTAATGCGCTTGCCGGGGAATGTCAAACGTCCGTCGTAAAACCCGTAGACGCGTCGCTTTCGGACCGGCCGCCTGCCTGGCGCGTTCGGGCGGACTCCCGGGCGGGGCAGCGAGAACGTGTGGAGGATACGACGCCGGCAGGCGGAGTTTCTGAGACAGGAAGTTCACGGTGGTACGAATGACCGTTTCGTTCGTTTCCGGAGAAAGGGGGTCTCCCGTCAGGCAATGGTGCTTGGCCGGGACGGCCGCCAGAGTGACGACGCCGTGGCCCGCTCTGCCCAATGCCTTTTCATTCGCGGGTGGGAAGGTCGCGGTTCACATCCGGGGAAACTCCATCTTGATACTCCCGCCGGAATCTCCTATCATAGTCTCCGGTTTATGATCACCATCCTCAAGGAAGAAGACATCAGTCCCGAATATTTGTCGGACGAATCCCGCCTGCAGGGGCGGGCCGATTCCATCTCTTTCCCGGATCATGCGGCGGACCTACAGGACGTGATCGCCCGGCTGGCGCAAAGCGCCGTGCCCTTCACCGTGCAGGGCGCGCGGACGGGCATTACCGGCGGGGCCGTGCCCGAGGGCGGACGCATTCTCAATCTTTCCCGGATGAACCATATCTCCGCCATGTCCTATGACGAGACGACCGACGGCTTTACAGTGACGGTGGAACCCGGCTTGACCTTGGAAGCCCTGCAGAACCATCTGGCCCGCAAGGATTTCGGAGCCGATCTGGCGGACGCCGCTTCCCAGCGCGCCTTTGAGCGTTTCCGTAACGAGGGGAAATTCTTCTTCCCTCCCGATCCCACTGAGACCACCGCCAGCCTGGGGGGCATGGCGGCATGTAACGCCTCGGGCGCGCGCAGCCACCGCTACGGTCCGGTGCGCCCCTACGTGCGGGCGGCTGGACTGGTGCTCCCCTCCGGGGCCACCCTTTCACTGGCGCGGGACAGGCAAAGGGCGCAGGGACGGAATTTTAATCTGGAACTGGACAACGGTACGGTGTTGTCGGGCGTTCTTCCCTCCTATTCGTGGCCGGCCGTCAAGAACGCGTCCGGGTATTTTATCCGGGACGATGTTGATCTTGTGGACCTGTTCATCGGCCAGGAGGGCACCCTGGCCGTATGCTCGTCCCTGACCCTTTCCCTGGCCCGGAGGCCGGCGTGCACGGTGGGCGTGCTGTTCTTTTTCAAGCGGGAGGCGAACGCGCTTGAGTTTGTCCGCCGCGTCCGGTACAACCCCAAAGCCAGCGACGCCATCATTCCGTGTGCCATCGAGTATTTCGACCGCGGGGCCCTGGAGATAATCGGGACGCTGGAGCATGCGTCGCTGCGCCGGCCCGATCCCGTGTTTTCTTCCGCGGTCTACGTGGAGGCGGACGGGGAGCATGAGGACGGCCTCTTCGAGTATTTCAGCTCCCTGGCCGAGGACGTGGCGCTGACGGGCGAGGACCCGGACGCCAACTGGACCGGCAGTGACCCGGACGAACGCGAGGCTCTGCGACTCTTCCGGCACGCGGTGCCGGAGGCGGTCAATCATGCAGTGGCCGCGTACAAGCGTGACGCGCCGGGCATCAACAAGCTGGGAACGGATTTCGCCGTGCCCGAGGGAAAACTGCCGGACCTGGTCACCGCTTACCGCACCACCCTTGATCCGGCCGGATTGCATTACGTAATGTTCGGGCACATTGGGGACAACCACCTGCACGTCAACATCCTGCCGCGCACCGAACAAGAATTTGAAGCGGGTAAGAAGATATACCGCGGCCTGGCGGGGACGGTGGTGGGCATGGGAGGCACGGTCTCCGCCGAGCACGGGATCGGGAAACTCAAACGGGAATATCTCACGCTCATGTACGGCGAGCAGGGCATTGAAGAGATGAAAAGAGTGAAGCGGCTCTTCGATCCGGGGTATCTGCTTAACCGGGGCAACCTCTTCACGCTGCCGTGATGGTTTCAGGTTCATGAGGATTCACCACGAATGGCCCGGGCGCATCCAGGGGATGCGCTGGACGCGAAGGAGAGTGTAAGGAGAAGAAGGGGGAGCGGTTGATTCGTTTGTCCTCATCGTACTACCTTTATCCGGTATGATAAAAACCCTGTCTGATATTGGTCTGGGCGACGCGCCTCTCTACGGGGGCAAGGCGGCTGCCCTGGGAGAAATGATGGGGCACGGACTGCGCGTGCCCGAGGGCGCGGCCGTTTCCGTCGCCGTGTTCCGCCGCTTTCTGCGGCATAATCACATCACATTTATTCCCGAAAAAATCCCGGCTGAAAATGAATGTGTCCACGCGGCTGTATTGGGGGGGGCGTTCCCGGCCGAGGACGAGGCTGACCTGCGGACCCTGTTCGACGGACTGCATGTCACCGGCGGCGAGGGGTTGGTGGCGCGTTCTTCCGCGTTGTGCGAAGATGATAAGCGGACGAGTTTCGCCGGGATATTTGAAACCGTGGCCGGGATTAACGCAGCGGAGGAGCTGCTCGACGCGGTCAAAGCGTGTTACGCCTCGCTTTTCACTGACAAGGTTCTGGATTATGCGTGGGAACACCATGTGCGCCTTGAGAAGCTGGAGATGGGCATCGCCGTGCAGCGCTTCAAGCGCGGCCGTCCCTCCGGCGTGCTCTTCACCGCCGACCCGGTTTCCTTCGACCCGGACGCGACGGTTATCAATTGGGTGGAGGATGTCTGTTCCGCCTCTGTTTCGGGAGCGGCCCCGTCGCGCCGGGTACGTGTGGACCGACGGCGGAAGCGAGGAACTAAGGCTTGTCCGTAAGTTCGACCAACCAACGGCTACATCACGTTCGCCTTCGCGGGATCTCTGACACCGACGGATTCATAAAGAGGCGTTGGCCGCGGTGAGGGTGTTACCCCTTGATGGCGCCGCTCGTGAGGCCGGCCACAATGTACCGTTGGCACACGATATAGAGAATAATGGCCGGAACCATGGCCAGGGTCAGGAAGGCCAGCACCATATTCCAGTTGGCGATGTGTTCTCCCATGAAGTTCATGACTCCCAACGGCAGGGTGTAGAGGGTCTGGCTGCTGAAAACCAAGAGCGGGGTGAAAAAGCTGTTCCAACTCGTGACGAGCGTCAGCACCCCCACGGTGGTGAGGATGGGAGTCGACAGGGGGAGGACGATTTTAAAGAGGAAGTTGAACCGGCCGTATCCGTCCATGGCCGCCGCCTCTTCCAGTTCGACCGGAATCATCTTGATGAACCCGCGCAGAAGCATGATCATCATCGAAAGCTGGAAAGCCGCCTGGGGCAGGATGACGCCGATATACGTGTCCAAAAAACCAAATGCCCTGAGTTGGATGTACAGGGGAAGAATGGCCACGGTGAGGGGGAAGAGAAGGCCGAGTTGGAAATATTTGTACAGGAGTGTATTGAGTTTGAAGCGGATTCGCGCCAGGGCGTACCCGGCAAAGGTGCCGATGAGAAGCACGACCAGCACGGTGCCGAGGCCGACAATGAGGCTGTTTAAGAGTTGGAGCCAGAACGAGCCCTGCGCGCCGCTGAGCAGATCGAGATATTGCTCCGCCAGGAATGGGTTGGGGATACTCATGGGGGACGAGCGCAGCTGACCTAAAGGCTTGAATCCGCCCATGACGGAAATATAGAGGGGAACGGCGATGATAAGCGCCACCACCGCGCAGATGAGATACTGGACGATTCGGCTGACGATCCTTGAGACTTTTATTGACTTCATGACAGTGTTCCCTCCCTGGATGCGAGCACGCGCTCATACAAGAGGCTGAATATGAGGCATATGAAGAAGATGCAGACGGCGATGGTGCTGCCGTAGCCGATGCTGAATTTCTCACGGCCGACCCTGAAGAGGTACGTGACGATCGTCTCAGCCGCGTTCACCGGTCCCCCTTTACCCATGGCCCACACGATGTCGAAGAGCTGGATAGACCCGATGATCGAGAAAAAGACGGAAAGCTGCACCGCGTTTCTCATTCCCGGCAGAATGACCGACCAGAAAATCTTCCATTTGGAGGCGCCGTCTATGGTGGCGGCCTCTATTTGTTCCTGGGGTATATCCTGCAGGCCGGCTATGTAAATGGTCATGTGCAGCCCGAAGTATTTCCAAATAACGACGATCAAGATCGCGAACAATACGGTTGAAGGTTCCCCCATGAGCGCGGGGGGATGTATGCCGGGGAGGAAGGTCTCGAATAATGATTTAACAAGGCCGTATTGGGGGTGGTAAATGAACTGCCAGAGAACGCCCGTGATGATCTCGGAAAGCATGTAGGGGAGAAAGAAAAACGTGCGGAAAAAAATCGCCCCCTTGAAACTCCGGTTGCTCACGATAAGGGCCAGGACCATGGCCAGGGGCAGCTCGATCACGAGAGAAATAACCACGATAATGAGGTTGTGCAGCAGCGCCTTATGGACGATTGCATCGTTCAAGAACTTGACGAAGTTCTTCAAACCGATGAAATCCTCCATCGGCCCCAGGCCGTTCCATTTGTAAAGGCTGAATATCGCCGCTTCGAACACCGGGATGATGACGAGCGCCGTAAACAGAATAAACGCCGGGCCGATAAATATTAACAGGGTTGCCATATTGGCCCTGTTGATTGATCCTTTATGTAAACTTCGTTTAGCCACTTGCTACCTCGCTTCGAGGAATCTTGCTTTCACGACTTATAAAAATTATACGCGCCGGTTGAAGGGTCTGTAAAGAGGAGAGGCGGAACAATGCGTCTCCGCCTCTCCGAAATTACTTAATGTACGCTGTACAAGATCAGTTCCACGGGCGTATGCCCGCAGGCCTGAAACCGGTACTAGTCTTCAAAAGCCGCCTGGATTGCCGCGCAGGCTTGGGCCGGAGTGGCCGTACCCGCGAGTATGGTCTGCACCGAATCATTAACGGTGCCGCCGGCCGCCGGCGAAAGGAACTGGTCCAGGTACAGCTGGAAGAACGTGCACTTGTCCACGATGGCCTTAACCAGTTTGGCGTTCGGGTCAGTGATGCCCACTTCAGCGCCCTTGACCGTGGCGATGGTTCCATTCGTCCTGGCCATGGTGATGTTGTTCTGCTTGTTGGTGATGAAGCGGAGGAAGTCGACCGCCGCGTCGGAAGCGTTTTTCCCGACCGCGTAGCCGTTGCCGCCGCCGATGAGTTCGGTGATTTTACCCCTGCCGCCCCGGATTGCGGGGAAAGGAGCGGTGGCGAGTTTTTTCCCGATACCCTTTTTGCTGGTGGAACTGTCTCTCTGGACATTGGGGGCCCACTGGCCCATCAATTCCATGGCTGCCTGGCCGTTACCGACCAAAGCGGCCTCGTCATTATAGGTGGCTCCCAGAAAGCCGTCCTGGAAAGGCTTAAGTTTCGCCAGGTCGACCATCATCTGGCCGGCTTTGACAAAGGAGGGATCGTTGAATCCCCTTCTGTTTTTGCCGGAGAACGTGTCATCGAACAGCTGGCCGCCGCCCAGGCGCAGGGCGAAATAGGACCACATGTGCATGGCCGGCCATTTGTCGCCGCCGCCGAGGGCGATGGGGATGATTTTAGCGGCTTTGAGCTTCTTCACGAGTCTAAGGAAATCGTTCCAGTCAGTCGGGAATTTTCTATAACCGACCTTGGCGAGAAGATCCTTGTTGTACCAGAAGGTAATGCACCCCATGTCATCGGGAGCGCCGTAGACTCTGCCTTTGTAGCTGTATACCTGCCAGACGCCGGGCGCCATGGATCTGCCCCAGGCGGTGCCCTTCGCTTCTTTGGTAATGTCACGAAGCAGGCCCGCTTTGGCGTATTCAGCCATA
Source organism: uncultured Spirochaetaceae bacterium (assembly GCA_964419695.1). GTDB lineage: Bacteria > Spirochaetota > Spirochaetia > SZUA-6 > RPPD01 > JAFGSW01. Next base: position 9,146 of record CAYQRT010000010.1, read on the forward strand.
ACGCCGCCGCCCCAGCTGTGGAAAAGGTCGGGCGGATTGCCGGACTGCATGACCGTCGTCAATTTGCTCTTGAAAGCCTCGTTCTCGAGCACCGTGATCTCGATCTTGACGTTCGGATGCATCTTCATGTAGTCATCGGCGAATTTCTGGTTCATGGCTTTGTCATTGACGGCCGTGCCGATGTGCCACCACTGAATTGTTTCAGCCATGAGCATGACGGGCATCACAAGTGCCAGCACCATGACGAACGCCATTAGTTTCGCTCTTTTGGTCATCTTCTCCTCCTTAGGTGATGTGTAACGCTTGAATTGGTTTTATCGTCCGGTTTGCCCGGGCGAATTAAAATCAACCTTTATGACTCTATCGAAATTGACTTTTTTAGTCAATATAATTGATAAATATCATAAAAATTGATATAAATAGATCTTTATTATTATATTTGAAGTATTTTTCGCGGCGCATATGCCGACAACGATGGGTTATTCAAAATATGAGTAATGGAGCGGGCCTTTTGGAAACGGAAAACATGACAGCCGCCCAGAAAACCAGGCAGGGTCCGGGAGGCAACCATGCGGCAGGATAACGCGACAACAAGAGGGAACAGGGCGCGCATTTTTTTCGTTCAGTTGCCGAGGGACTTTTACATTGTAAAGGCCCTGGCTTCCGAGATCAGGCTCAAGATCCTGGGGATACTGCGGCAGGGCGAGAAAAACGTGAATGAAATCAAGCAGGAGACCGGCCTCCCGCAATCCACCATCGTTACCAACATCATGTTGCTTGAAAAGGCGCGGTTGATTGAGACTCGCAACATCAAAGCGGTTAAGGGCACCCAGAAAATCTGCTCCGCCCTCTATGACGAATTTGTTATGGAGCTGACCGAACCCGTCACGGAGGTCAATGAGATCATCGAGGTGGAGATGCCCATCGGGCTGTTCATCGAATGCTCCGTATCGCCGCCGTGCGGCATGTGTTCGGTGGAAAAAGCCATCGGGTATCTGGATACCCCCGGCTCGTTTCTGGAACCGGAGCGGGTGAAAGCCGGCCTCCTGTGGTTTGAAAAGGGGTACGTCATCTATCAATTTCCCAATAATGCGCTGTACCAGCAGAACCCCGTCAGGCGGCTGGAGGTGATCGCGGAATTATCCTCGGAAACGCCGGGGACCAATTCCCAGTGGTTGTCCGACATTACCATGTGGGTGAACGGCGTGGAGGTGGGCACCTGGGTCTCTCCCGGGGATTTCGGCGACAAGCGCGGCACGTTCACGCCGGAATGGTGGAAGCTCGAAGGGTCGCAGTACGGGCTCAACAAGGTGTGGTCCGTGACCGAGAAGGGGGCGTTCGTCGACGGCGTGCCCGTATCCGCGGTGACCGTCGCCGACCTGAAACTTTCGGACCACCATTCCGTCAAGGTGAGGATCGGTATCAAGGCAGACGCGGAGCACATCGGGGGCATCAACATCTTCGGACGCGGATTCGGCAATTACGATCGGGATATAGTGTTACGAATGCACCTCTAGGAGCCTGTCGGGCTTGGGTCAGAAAGGGCCACATCTTCAAGTAAGTGCATTGCAATTTGCTCCTTTTGGAGTTTGCAAGGGAGAAATTTTGCGATTGCATCGCAAAATTTCTTTACGTCCGACAAACTCCTCGCGGTTCGTCCGCTAGCGGTTCTCCATGATGTGGTGCCGGATATCCTTGCCCGCCACCATGTAGATGACGTCCTCGGCGATGTTGGTCGCGTGGTCGCCGATGCGCTCCAGGTTGCGGGAGATGAGGAGCAGGTCGAGCGAGCGGTTGATGGTGTGCGGATCATTCTTCATGAAGTCGGTGAGGCGGCAGTACACGTCGTCCTTGGCGTTGTCCACCTCATCGTCGCTCTCCAGCACCGCCCGCGCGGTTTTCAGGTCCTTGTTCAGGAAGGCCTCCAAACTCCGCTTGACCATGGACTTCACCTTCTCCGCCATCTGGGAGATGATGTCTTTGATGGGCTGGGGCACGATCCCGGCGTTTTCAATGGAGTGCTGGATGATGTTGATCGCCTGGTCGCCCATGCGCTCCAGGTCCGAATTGATCTTCATGGCCGAGGTGATGAAGCGCAGGTCGGCGGCGGCGGGCTGCTGCAGGGCGATGAGCGCGATGCAGAGCTCGTCGATCTCTACCTGGGTCTTGTTGACCTCGTCCTCGTTGGACTGGACGATTTTTTTCAGCTCCGCGTTGCGGTCGATGATGCAGCGGATGGCGCTGTTGATCATGGCCTCCACCCGTTCCCCCATGGAGACCAGCCGGTCCTTGACCTGTTTCAGTTCTTCCTCAAAATGCCTTATCATGATGCTCTCTCCTTATTTTTATCATAAAGCATACAGCGGATCCCTGACAGTGTCTCGCATGACAAATATATATGGGATTCGCCATCACCCATACCTGCCGGTAATATACTCGTCCGTCTCCTTCATGGCCGGGGCGGTGAAAATCTTGGTGGTCGGCCCGAACTCCACCAGTTTTCCCAGAAGCATGAAGCCGGCCTCGTCGGACACGCGCGCCGCCTGGGCCATGTTGTGCGTCACGATGATGATTGTATACCTTTTTTTCAGTTCAAGCATTAATTCTTCTATCTTTAGTGTGGCGATCGGATCGAGGGCCGAACAGGGTTCGTCCAGGAGAATCACTCCGGGTTTGACCGCCAGCAACCGGGCGATGCAAAGGCGCTGTTTCTGCTCCAGGGTCAGGGAAAGCGCCGAGGTCTTGAGCTTGTCCTTGAGCTTTTTCCAGAGGAGTACGGATTTAAGGCTTTCTTCAACAATACCGGACAGTTCCGAGCCCCTGGCCAGCTTGTGCACGCGCAGGCCGAAGGCCACGTTTTCGAACACGGACAGGGGAAAGGGATTGGGGCGCTGGAAGACCATGCCCACCTTGCGGCGCAGGAGGTCGATGTCGGAGGCGTCCCGATACCCCAGCACGTTGTCCCCGTCCATCATCACGTCGCCCGTGATGCGGACGCCTTCGAGGGTGTCGTTCATGCGGTTGAAGACGCGCAGGAGGGTGGATTTGCCGCAGCCCGAGGGGCCGATCATGGCGGTGATCATGTGCTCCTCGATCGCCATGTTCACCCCGATGAGCGCCTGGAATTTGCCGTAAAAGAGGTCCAGATTGTGAACGTCGATCCGTTTCATCAGCCGAACCTGCCCGTGATGTAGTCTTCAGTGCGTTTGTCTTTGGGGGTGATGAAAAGCCGGGAGGGCTCGTCGATCTCCACCAACTCGCCCATGAGAAAGAAGGCCGTCCGGTCGCTTACCCGGGAAGCCTGCTTGATGTTGTTGGTCACCAGCACCAGGGTATATTTCCGCTTCAATTCCATCATGGTCTCCTCCACCTTGGCGGTGGAGATGGGGTCCAGGCCGGAGCAGGGTTCGTCGAAAAGGATGACCTCCGGTTCCACGGCCAGGGTGCGCGCCAGACAGAGTCGCTGCTGCTGCCCTCCGGAAAGCTTGAGGGCCGAATCCTTGAGGCGGTCCTTCATCTCGTCCCACAGGCTGGCGGCGCGCAATGCCTTCTCCACGACCTGATCCATTTTTTTTCTGCCGCGTACGCCGTGGCGGCGCGGGCCGTACGCCACATTGTCGTAGACACTCATGGGTAATGAGAGCGGCATGGCAAAGACCATCCCCACCCGCCGTCGCAGGTTTTCAGGATTCATGCTGTAAATGTCCTTGCCGTCCAGGAGCACCTTACCCTGTTTTTTGTAGTCGGGTTTCAGGTCGTTCAACCGGTTCAGAACCCGGATGAAGGAGGTCTTGCCCGAGTTGGCCGGACCGATGACGCCCAGGATCTCGTGTTCGTATACGGAGAGATTGATGGCCTGCAGGGCCAGGATATCGTTGTACCAGCAGGAGAGCCGTTCCACCCGGATTTTTTCTACCATTTTTTTCTCCGGCGGAAGATGATACGCAGGACGATGGCGATGAGGCTCATGAGGAAGACCAGCATCACCAGGGTGAGGGCCGTGCCGTAGGTGATCCGGGCCGGCATGTTGGGGATCTGGGTGGAGATGATATACAGGTGATAGGGCAGGGCCATCACCTGGTCGGAGAGCGAATGGGGCAGGCGCGTGACGTAGAAGGCCGCGGCCGTGAAGAGAATGGGCGCCGTCTCCCCGGCGATGCGGGCGATGGAGAGGATGGCCCCGGTGAGGATGCCGGGTACCGCGTTGGGCAGCACCACGTGCCGCACCGTACGCCAGCGGCTCACGCCCAGGGAGAAGCTCACCTCGCGGAACGAGGCGGGCACCGCGTTCAGGGCGTTGCGGGAGGTGGTGATGATGGAGGGCAGTTCCATGATGGAAAGGGTCAAGGCCCCGGCGATGACCGATACGCCCAGGTTGAGCATGATGACGAAGAGCCCCAGGCCGAAGAGCCCGTAGACTACCGAGGGCACGCCCGCCAGGTTGACGATGGACAGACGGATGATGCGCGTGAGGAGGTTGTCCTTGGCGTACTCGTTCAGGTAGATGGCGGACATCACGCCCACCGGCAGGGTGATGGAGATGGCGCAGATGACGATGAGCAGGGTGCCGATGATGGCCGGGAGGATACCTCCTTCCCGCATACCCTTGGACGGCATGGAAAAGAGGAACTCCGCGTTGATGGCCGCGCCGCCTTCCTTGACCAGGATGACGAACACGGAGACCACGGGGATGAAGACGATGCAGGAGACAAGGAAGAGGGCGATGAAGGCGATGCGCTGGCTGGTCCGTGACTTCATCTAGCGCCTCGCCTTTCTTAAGAACGTGTCCGCGGTGAAGTTGACGATGAAGGTGATGATGAAAAGCACCAGGCCGATGGCGAACAGCGATTGATAATGGAGGCTGCCCTTGACCGTCTCCCCCATTTCCGCGGCGATGGTGGCGGTCATGGTGCGTACCGGGTCGAAGATGCTCCCCGGAATATGGGCGGCGTTGCCCGTGATCATCATCACCGCCATGGTTTCTCCGATGACGCGGCCGATGCCCAGCATGACCGCGCCCACGATGCCGGGCAGGGCGGCGGGCAGGACGATGCGGTACATGGTCTGCCAGCGCGTGGCGCCCAGGGCGATGGCGCCCTCCTTGTAGGACCAGGGTACCTGGCGGATCGCGTCTTCGGAGATGGAAACGATGGTGGGCAGGGCCATGAAGGCCAGGATGAGGGCGCCGGAGAAGGCGGACAGGCCGGTGGGCAGGTTGAACAGGTTGCGCACGAAAGGCACCAGGGAGACCATGCCGATGAACCCCAGCACGACCGAGGGGATGGCGGCCAGGAGTTCCACAACGCTTTTAAGAATGTCCTTGAGCACCTTGGGCGCGATCTCGGCGATGAAGAGCGCTGTCATGACCCCCAGGGGGATGGCGATGAAGGCGGCCAGCACGGTGACGAACAGCGAGCCGACGATGAGCGATAGGATGCCGAACTGGGGCGGATCGGACGTGGGATACCAGAGGCGTCCCGAGATGAAGTCAAGCGGCGAATAGGAGCCGAAGAACGAGACCCCCTCGCGCAGGAGGAAAAGAAATATGAGCGTCACGAAGATGATGGTGATGATCCCGCAGAGATAGACGAAGCGCTCCATGATCCAGTCGAAGATCTTCTTCATTATTCCTCCGCCTCCCCCACGGGCACGAAATCCGTTTCCACCACGATCTTTTGCCCGGCGGGCGAAAGCGCGAAATCAATAAAGCCCCTGACGGCTCCCGAGGCCTCGCCGTCGGTGTAGAAAAACAGCGGGCGCGAGATGGGATAAGAATTGTCCGCCACGGTTTTAATGGAGGGGGCCACGGTCGGCGCGCCCGGCGTTTTGGCGATGGAGAGGGCCTTGAGGCGCGGGGAGAGATACCCCAGTCCCACGTACCCCACTGTGTGCGGATTCTGCGCCACCTCATTGACGATGGCCTGGGAGGAGGGCATGAGCAGGGCCTCGGGTGAGAACTCGTCCTTGTTTTTATTACTGCCGCGGCGCAGCACGTGTTCCTTGAAAAACATGTACGTGCCGGAACTGCTTTCCCGGGAAAGGATGACGATCTTGCCGGTGTCCCCGCCCAGCTCGCTCCAGTCCCGGGTCCGGGCCAGGAAGATGTCGCGCAGCTGGTCCAGGTCCACGCTGTTGACGGGATTGCGCGGGTTGACGATCACGATCAAGCCGTCCAGGCCCATGCGCCATTCCCGGGGATGGATGCCGCTCGCCTCGGCTTCGTCCATCTCCTTTTGGCTGATGGGGCGGGAGGACATGGCTAAATCGCAGGATTTGTTGAGCAGGGCGGCCAGACCGGTGCCTGATCCGCCGCCGCGGATGCTGATCAGGGCCTCGGGGTGGAGGGGGCCGAAGGCTTCGGCCCAGGCCTGTACCAGGTTGACCATGGTGTCCGACCCGATGATCTGCACGGCCTGCTCATGGCCGGCCGCGGGCTGCCCCTTGTTCTCCGGCTTCGTTTCCCGGCCCGTACAGGAAAAGATGATCAGGTTGACGGGGAGTAGGACGCAGGCGATCCAGCGGGCGGTGGCGGTCACAGAAATCCTTCCGGGTACGGGGGCCCGTTATCCGGGCATGATGATAGAATTCGGATAGCCAATTGTTAATGGTTTATGAGCAAAGAGTCAACCGGAAAACGGCCGTTCGGCGGGATGGAAGCAGGCGGATACCGCACCTCACCCCAGCGCGGCCAGTACGTCATCCGCGCTCTTCGCGGCGCTTAAGATTCTCAGTTTGTCATCATTCTTGATCACGAGCATGATCTGGGCTAGAAGCTGGAGATAGGCGCCCTGGCTTCCGTCCGGACCGCCGATGAGAAAGACCACCCGCACCGGTTTATGGTCCAGGGCGTCCCATTCCACCGGCCGGGCGAGTACGGCCGTGGCCACGAAAAACCCGTCTATGCACTCCAGCTTGGCGTGCGGGATGGCCACCCCCAGCCCGATGCCGGTGCTCATGAGCGATTCCCGTTCCACCACGGCGTTGTAAAAATCGTCGGGATCCTTGACCCGGCCGAGCGTGATGCTCTTGGCCGCCAGTTCGGTAAGCACCGACAGCTTATCGGTCTTGTCGATGAAAAACACGCTGTCTTTACGGATGAGCTCTTTCAGGTCCATGGGTCTTCCTCCCCGGCGGTCGATTTACTCACCGGCTTTCCCCTCGTATACCAGCTTCTCCTCCCCGTCGATGGTCACCTCCTGGCCGTCGGCCAGGACACTCATGGCGTTGTGCGTACCGGCCAGGGCCACGATGTGGGGGTTGTGCTCGGCGATTTCGCGGTAGCTCATGGCGGAGAATTCCTCCAGCACGTACCCCTTGATCTTCTCCAGCACGGGATAGAAATTGGGATCGATGTAGCGGGTGAGAAGAATCTCGTCCCCGCTGCCGGTGACGCGCCGTTCGGCGTCCGCCAGGTCAGCCGCCTTGACGATGCGGCCGGACGTCCGGCCGCCGTACCCGCGTTTGCTCTTGGCCAGCACATGGCAGTGGAGATGCACGCGGACGGTGTTGAGCATGATGGGCGAGTCCACCGGTATGCCGGCCAGGATCACCACCTTGTCGAACGGATGGATATGGCCGGCTTTTTCCGCGGCATTAATCGCGTTTTCCAACATGGTATCGGAGTCGCTCGCCATTTTCGAAATCACGGGTTCCACGCCCCAGAAGAGAAGCAGGCGCCGCCGCACCGACTCGTGGGGGGTGACGGCGATCACCGGTTGTTCCGGGCGGAAGCGGCTGACTATTTGCGGGGTGTGCCCGTGCAGGGTGGGGGTGAGGATGGCGCGGGCGCCGATGTCATTGGCGGTCATGAAGGCCGCGCCCGCCACCGCGTCCGCCATACTGCGCCGTTCGGTGAACCCAAAGGCTTCCCGGCGGCGGGAGCGGTATTCCTCCGACATTTCGGTCTCCAGGGCGATGCGGTGCATCATGGATACGGCCCGCACCGGGTAGAGGCCGGCGGCCGTCTCGCCGGAGAGCATGACCGCGTCCGTGCCGTCGAACACGGCGTTGGCCACGTCCGTGGCTTCCGCCCGGGTGGGCAGGGGATTTTTGATCATGGAATCCAGCATCTGGGTGGCGGTGATGACCGGCTTGTTGGCCGCGTTGCACTTGCGGATGATCCGTTTCTGCGCCAGGGGTATCTCCGGCGGACTGACTTGCACGCCCAGATCGCCCCGGGCCACCATCACCCCGTCGGAGACGCGGATAATCTCGTCGATGTTCTCCAGCCCCTCGCGGTCCTCTATTTTGGCGATGATGTTGATGGAGGCGTCCGCCACGCCGATCAGGCCGCGGATCTCGCGCACGTTTTCCGGCCGGCGGATGAAGCTGGCGGCGATGAAATCGACCTTGTTGTCGATGCTCCAGATGATGTCCTTGACGTCCTTTTCGGTGATGGCGGGCAGGGTGGTGCGCACGCCCAGGACGTTGACGTTTTTATGACTGCCGATTTCGCCGCCGTTTTTGACCAGGCAGACGATATCCGTGCCGGTGACGCTCTCCACCTCCAGGTCAATAAGGCCGTCCGCGATGAGGATGCGGATGCCGGGACTGACTTCGCGGTGAAGAGTGCGGTGGGAGAGGGAGAGGCGCCGGGCCGTAACCGGTTCCGGCTGGGTGGTGACCGTGATCCGGCTCCCGGTGGGGATAAGGATGGTGCCGCCGCCGGGCACTTCCCCGGTGCGGATCTCCGGACCCTTGATGTCGGAGAGCACGGCCACGGGGATGCCGGTCTCCTGGCTGGCGCGGCGCAGGCGCGCCACCCGCTCGCGGTGTTCGTCGTGCGAACCGTGCGCGAAGTTGAGCCGGGCCACGTTCATGCCCGTCTGCAGGAGCCGCTTCATTATTTCGTAGTCGTCCGACGTCGGTCCGATGGTGCAGACGATCTTGGTTTTACGCAGGGGAAGCTTCACAATGCGTAAGAGTATAATCATAATTGCCTCTCCGGTCAAAGCGGAGTTTACCACTTTTAAAAAAGCTGATAAAATCAAACCGATCATGGAAGACGCATTCACCCTGAAAGGTAAGCGCGCGCTCGTTACCGGCGGCGCCCGGCGGCTGGGAAACGCCGTCTGCCGCGCCCTGGCGGAGCGGGGCGTGCACCTGGTGATTCATTACCATACCTCCGAGGCAGAGGCCCGCGCCCTGGCGGACAGCCTGGCGGGGACGGGAGTGGAGACTCGCCTGGTGGGGGGCGACCTGGGACGGAAGGAAGACTACGAAACCCTGGTGGCGCGCGCCGTGGAGGCGGCCGGCCCGCTCGACTTCCTGATCAACAACGCCTCCATCTTTCCCCGGGGGCTGATCGGGGCCATGAGCGAAGACGACCTCTTCTCCAACATCACGGTCAATGCCTTCGCCCCGCTCGTCATCTCGCGGCAGTTCGCCGGCCGGTGCACAGAGGGCGCCATCGTCAACCTGCTTGACGCCCGCATTGTAGAATACGACCGGGCGCACGCCGCTTACCACGTGTCCAAAAAGCTGTTCGCAGATTTTACGCGCATGACCGCCCTGGAGTTCGCGCCGCGCGTGCGCGTCAACGCCGTGGCGCCGGGCCTCATCCTGCCGCCGGAAGGCCAAGACCGGGAATATTTCTTTACTCGGGTGAAGGAGCTGCCCTTGGGGCGGCACGGCGCGCCGGAGGACGTGTCCCGCGCCGTATGTTTTCTCCTGGAGAGCCCGTTCATCACCGGGCAGGTGATCTTCATAGACGGCGGCCAGCGTTTGAAGGGGGACATGTATGGCCTTTGAGCCCGAAACCCGTGACACCATCTTCATCCGCGACCTCCTGGTCCGCTGCATCGTGGGCATCCGTCCCGAGGAGCGGCGCAAGCCTCAAGACGCCATTTTCAACATCACCCTCTCTGCGGATTGTTCCCGGGCGGCCGCGACGGATAACATTGAGGACGCGGTGGATTATTCCACGCTCAAGAAAAAAATAGTGGAGTTCGCGGAAGCCTCGTCATACAACCTGGTGGAGACCCTGGCCGAAAAAGTGGCCGGCCTCTGCCTGGCGGACGGCCGGGTGACGGCCGCGGAGGTGGCCGTGGAAAAGCCCACGGCCCTGCGCTTCGCCCGTACCGTGGGCGTGCGGATATACCGAGAAAGGAACCAGTCATGAACAAAGACAAGGTCGCCGACCTTATCAAACAGCTTCTGGTTGAAATTGGGGAAGACCCGGAACGGGAAGGCCTTAAAAAGACTCCGCAGCGGGTGGCCGCCTCCTATGACTTCCTGACCGGCGGCTACCGCAAAAACATCAAGGAAATAATCAATAACGCCGTCTTCGAATCGGCCTCCAACAACATGATCATCGCCCGGGACATCGAGGTCTACAGCCTGTGCGAGCATCACATGCTGCCCTTCCTGGGGCGCTGCCACATCGGGTATATCGCGAATAAAAAAGTGATCGGGGTGAGCAAACTGGCGCGCATTGTGGACTTCTTCTCCCGGCGCCTCCAGATACAGGAGCGACTCACCGCCCAGATCGCCCGGGAGGTGCGGGACGCCGTGGACGCCATGGGCGTGGGCGTGGTCATGGAATGCAAGCACCTGTGCATGATGATGCGCGGCGTGGAGAAGCAGAATTCGGTCATGACCACCTCCAGCGTGCTGGGCGAGTTCCACTCCGACCAGTCCACCCGTGCCGAGTTTTTCAGTCTGATCGGGAAGCATTCCGGGGCGTAGCCTGTATTGCGGGCTTCGTGGTGAATTCCTATTCAGGTCGGCAGCGAAATTTCGAACTCGGTATACTTCCCCTTGCCCGTGCGCACCTTGAGGCGGCCGCCGTTTTCCTCGATGCGGTTTTTTACCAGGGCCAGCCCCACGCCGCGGCCGGCGTTCAGGGTGGTGGTGCGGGCCGTGGAAAAGCCGGGCTGGAAGATGAGGGCCATGGCCTGCGCGTCATTAAGCGATTCGACGTTCATTTTCACAAAGGCGGGAAGGGTTTTGGCCCGGCCGCGGATGGCGTCCGCGTCCAGGCCGGCGCCGTTGTCGCGCACCACGATCACCATGCGCGATTCTTTTTTCTCGCAGGTGATGCTGATGGTGCCCTGCCGGGGCTTGCCCGTCCGTTCCCGGACGGCCGGCGGCTCGAGGCCGTGGATGACCGCGTTGCGGATGATCTGGATGAGCACTTCCTTGATCAGTTTCCGGTAGCGGGGTGAGATAGCCCCCGAGAAGAAGCCCTGCATCACCAGGACGGCTTCCTTCTCCAGCTCCCTGGTCATCTTGTCCACCAGGCGGCGCAGGGTGGTGAGCAGGAGGTTTTTCTGTTCCAGGCCGGCCAGGCTCATGGTGCTCTGAAAGGAGATGAGTTTTTCAATGACGGCCTTGATCTCATCGATCTCTTTCTGTATCTCCCCCAGCCCGGCGGTGAAGTTGAAGAGGTCCTGCCACTCCACCTTGCTGCGCGCCATATAGAGGTTGAGCTCGCTTTCCAGGCTGTGCAACCGGTGTCCCAGTTCGGCCAGGCCCAAGAGCAGGGCGTTGCCCTTGACCGCGTGGAGCGACTGGTACATGTGGGGGAGGAGCAGCGTGTAGTCCTCCTCTTCCGATTTCAGGAGGGCGTTGATGTTGTCCAGTTCCTCCTCGGCGTCGGAGATGAACTCGTTCATGAGCGCCGGATCCACATTGATGATCTGGGAGAGCTTCTGCATCTCGCGCTTGGTTTTGTCCTCCTGCGCCTCCAGTTCCTTGACCAACATGACTTCACTCGTCACGTCGCGCACGGTGCCCAGCACCTGGCGCGCGCCGCCGTTCTCGCCCAGGGGGGCGAATTGGAAGACCAGGTGTTTGGTCTTGAATTTGCCGTCCGGGGTGGGGAGGTTGAGCTCCACCTTGTCGATGGGGTTGATCTCTCTCAGGAGGTCGGGGTTGTCACTCGGCTGGAAGAGCATCTCCAGGTAGTCTTCGAGTACGGACACGATCTTCTCCGGAATGCCCGAGCGGATCACGTCGGTGAATTTCTGTCCCGTCAGCTCGCCTTTTTCCAGGATGGTTTCCAGTTCGCGCGAGTACTCGTTGGTGAAACTGTACGATGGGTCCAGAAGAAAGATGCCTTCCTTCACGTTCTTCATGATGCTGTCGGTTTCATTGCGCCGCTGGGTCAGGTCCTGGGTGGTCTTTTCCAGCTTGACCACGTTATCCTGGAAACGGTTCTGGGTCGATGTACGCACCGCCTCATAGAAGACGGCCAGGGCCGTGGCCAGCAGGTAGGACATGAACACGCGTACGCTGTAGTCCATTGAATACGTTTCCGGCGTGAAACCGGGCAGGAAGGAGACGAGCAGGGCGTTCAGCGTGCCGGTGAACAGGAAGTAAAAGATGATGGCCAGGAACATGACGACCGCGAAGATGACTCCCGGCGTCATACCCACCAGGAAAATGGCGATGAAGGGGTAAGTGAGCAACCAGAGGGCGCCGGTGCGGTCGCTGCCCCCGGTAAGCAGGAGATAGTAATAGAGGATGCTGACCGCGGACAAAATCATCCAGGCGGCGGCATGGTTGTTGCGCGAGATGCGCAGGAAGACCAGGATGGCGAACAGCGCGATGCCGGTGCCGGTGTCGAAATAAGCCAGGCCCAGCCGGCCCTCGCGCCAGGTTTTGAGGGCCATGATCACCAGAATGACCACGCCGATGATCGTGACCAGGTTGATGAACAGAATGTGCCGTCGGTTTTCCGGGGTGAGGTCCTCGTAGGCCCCGCCCATGAATACGGTCTGTCCGATTTTCTTCAGGGATAGCTTACTCATAGGTGATGATGTTCTCCAATCCCACGGACAAGTGGCAGGGTTCGAGGGACGTCTTGAAGGGCACGCCGATGATGGGGATGCCGCGGGCCGGCCAGGCGATCACGTGGTTCTTCCCCTTGACGATGGAGGGAAGGCTGATGACCAGCCGGTACTGCTCCAGGCCCTGCTTGGCGTTGCCGGCCACGATGTTCACCATCTCCCCGATGGCGTCGGTGACCATGTCCGCCGTGACGGCCGTGTCCCGGCCCACCAGAATTCCGGTGAGGGCTT
>CAYQRT010000011.1:0-14711 GCA_964419695.1 uncultured Spirochaetaceae bacterium
CCGGGGCGGCGTTGAGCCGGACCTCCGGAGGCTGGGACGTGATTGAGGGCGTTCAGGGGCGTATAATAGGCGTGTCCGGTGCGGGGGACTTCCTAACCTTTTTCCGGGCCGGTCAATGAAGTAATGGCCCGGTCCACCTCTTCCGGGATGCGCGGCCGGCCGTTTACCAGACAGGTGGCGGTGACCAGGGCGCGAACCACCGGTGTCTCCCCCGGCGGTTTGACTATGGTTTGATGGAACAGAAGGCGCAGACGTCCTTTGCGTTCCAGCCGTATACCGACCGTAAAGCGGTCCCCGCTCCGCAGGGGGGAGAGGTAGTCGATCTCTATCCGGCTCACCACCGCGTCGATTCCCCGCTTGTGGAGTTCCGAAAAATCCAATCCCAACTTCTGCATGAAACAGTGGCGGGCATGTTCGAGATAGTTCAGATAGACCGAGTTGTTGACGATGCCTTCCAGGTCCAGTTCGTAATCCCGCACGGTCAGGTCCAGCGTAAAATGATCATCGTTTTTTTCCATGCATAAACTCCAGCGTAGGAAGAGACGGTATTGCGGCAAAAAATACGAAAGAAACGGCTGCCCCCTTCAGATAGTGCTGTGGCGGGACCGTTTGGTCAAGACAGGCGAAGGACATTATAGAAAAATTTGACTTTTTATTCATCTTGGCGTAAAATTTTTTTTACTTTCCAAAGCGGGGGATTTCAGCGAACCGCCAAAGCGTATATATTGCATAACGTATATTTATTTTTATATATATTGTCAAAGGGCTGGATTTCATGGAGAAGCTGAAAATCCTGATTGTTGAAGACGAAAACATCGTCGCCAAAGACATCAAGGGCAGTCTCAAGGGTTTCGGGTACGACGTGGTCGACATCGTGGGCACGGGCGAAGAGGCAATCCGCCGCACCGAAGAACTCGCCCCGGATCTGGTGCTTATGGACATCATGCTTAAGGGCAAGATGAACGGCATCGACGTGGCCCACCATATCCGGGAAAACACCCACATCCCCGTGGTCTTCCTCACGGCCTACGCGGACGAGGACACCCTGCACAGCGCCAAACTCTCCGAGCCGTTCGGCTACATCATCAAGCCCTTTGAGGACGCGGAACTGCACAGCACCATTCAGATGGCGGTCTACCGCTTTGACATGGAGCGCAAACTCAAGGAACGCGAACAGTGGCTGACCACCATCCTCAAGAGCATTTCCGACGCGGTGATCGTCACCGACCGGGAGGGAAAGATCACCTTCATGAACCCGGTGGCCGAGACCCTCACCGCCTACGCCCAGGCCGAGGCCCTGGGCAAAAACGTGTTCGAGATCTACCGGATCATCGACGATAAAAATCTGGGCACCACCGATCAACTCATCCAGGACCGCATCAAGAGCGAGATGTTCATCCAGCGCGCCAACCAGTTGTTGGTGTCCAAGAACAACGACATCGTGCCGGTGGATACGGTGCAGACCAACCTGATTGACCATAAAGAGAGCATTTCGGGTTCCGTAGTGGTCATCCGGGACATCACCAAGAAGCTGGAAGCCGAGGCTAAGACGGTCGAAAGCCTGGAGAAACTGCGCATGGCCATGGGCGGCATCATCCAGGCTATGGCCTACACCGTGGAAAAGCGCGATCCGTATACGGCCGGGCACCAGCGCCGCGTGGCCGACCTGGCCCGCGCCATTGCCACGGAGATGAAGATGCCGGAGGATCAGGTGGACGGCATCCGGCTGGCCGGCGTGGTGCACGACGTGGGCAAGATCGCCATCCCGTCGGAGATTCTCTCCAAACCCGGCAGCCTGACCGAGTTGGAGTACAACCTGGTCAAGAAGCACCCCGAAGTGGGATATGATATTCTGAAGAATATCGACTTCCCCTGGCCGATCGCCGACATTGTGTTTCAGCATCACGAACGGTTGGACGGCTCGGGATACCCCCAGGGCATACGCGGTGATCAGATCCTCCTGGAAGCGAAAATTCTTTCGGTGGCTGACGTCATGGAGGCCATGGCCTCGCACCGTCCCTACCGGGCCGCCGTGGGCATTGAGAAAGCCATGGAGGAGTTGGACGGCAATAAAGGCACGCTCTATGACGCCGCGGTGGTGGGTATCTGTCTTGATTTGTTCAAAAAGAAAAAATTCGAGTTCCGCTGAAGATCTTCTCGCCTCTTTTTTGAAAAAAAAATCAAATTACCAGTTGACAGAAGAGCATGTTTTTGGCATGATTTAGTTGGTTTATTGAATCAACTAAATCAAGTAATGAATCGGGGAGGCGGATGTGTGGTGTCATCCCCCACCCCATACATATCCCGTGGCTGGCGACGCGGTTTACCGTGCGTACCGGAGTCCGGTACAGGCCAGCGGGCGGCTGGTAAAGCGGCGTCACATTGGTGTGTATGTGGAATTTCACGCCCTGGGCACCCCCTGCCCGGCGCGACAAAACGGCCGACACCGCCGTGAAGTTCAACATAAAACTGCAGGTGTCGTCAGGCAGGACGCCGTTTTTACCAACCGCTTCTGGCCGGAGGGATGAAGCGCACCGGCCGGTTCCGTCCGGATGAACACCCGCCGTGCAATTGAGCGGCGCGTGGGTGAGAGGAGGAGGACGACCGGCCTGCCGCGTCACGGGCGGGGTAAGGTACGGGCGGATCGACGGCAGGCCGGTCCGCTTCTGCCTGGCGTATTGCTTAATATCGGCATGATACCTACGGCGGTGGCAACACCGCTTTCCTGCAACCGGGATCTTTCCTCCTTAGGCGGGGGCACACGGCAGTTCTGCGTGAAAGGAATACGTTCCGGATTTCCTTGGTCGGAAGCCGGTCGTATGAATCCAGACGCTGAGCATTAGAATTGTTTTTCCGATCGGAGCCGTCGATCGTTCCATCCGTACGACGGGGCGCGCACTTCGGCATGGTACGCGGTTCACGTCCGAACGGGCGACGATACCACCAGGTCAGGATGTGTGCGCGACGCTATCAATAAAGCATCCCGGTTGCGCTACAGGCGCAGGAGGAATGGGCTCCTCCTGCGTTTTTTTTGTCCGCGAAGCCGGTGAGGAATCCTTTGCGTCCCAACCGGGAAACCACGTCACCCATATCCTTTATATTGAAGGAGATGTTGGCAGTTCCCTTGATTAAATGAATTTGGTGTGATACATGATGGTAGGGACGCCGGCATCACCCGCGATCCGGCGCCCGGGGCGGACAGGAAGGGTGGGAACCATTCATGCAGGGACAGACAATGAGCGGAAAGAGTGATCGGTTGATCAACATCAACCTCGCACGCGTCCTCAGACTGGTCTGGCAGAAGAAGGAAACCACCCGGATTGAAATCGCCCAGTCACTTGGGCTGCATAAGTCGACCATCACCAATATTGTCAACGATATCATCGGTCGCGGCATCGTCTTCGAGTCGGCCACCGGGTCGTCCGGGCCCCAGGGCGGCCGCAAACCCATTTTCCTCATGCTTAATAAAAACTACGGTTGTGCGGCCGGGTTGGAAGTCCAGCCCAGTTATTGGCGGCTGGTGATCATCAACCTGGACGGTGAAATCCTCACCGAACACGTGTCCCGCGATCGGATCAGCGCGGGCAACCTCTTGAACGTTCTGGGCGGTGCCTTGCGCTACCTCAACGCCCGGGTGAAGAAGCTGAAGACGCGGCTTCTGGGCGTGGGCATCGGCACGTCCGGGATCATGAATCCCGACCGGGGTGAGATTCTCCAGTCGATCCCGCTGCAGATCAGGGAACCGTTCAATCTGGCCGCCCCGCTTTCCGACGCGAGCGGCGTTCCCGTGCACGTGGACAATGACGCCAACTGCTGCGCCTGGGGCGAACTTGTGTTTAATAAAAGCAAGCAGCTGGACAACTTTCTGTCAGTGCTCATGGAAATCCGGGAAGAGGAGCTGGAACGGAAAATGCCGGGCGGGCTGGCCGTGGGCCTCGGAATCGTCATCAACGGCAAGGTGCACTACGGCAGTACCTATTCCGCCGGTGAATTCCGCAGCGTCTTCTCCCAGCGGACCGATATCAGCCAGTTCTCGCTCACTCCCCGGGAACTGCTGAAGATGAACACCGACCGCTCCGTGTTCCGGCGCTTTGTCAGTGAACTGGCGGATAACATCGCCCTGCTTGTCAATGCCCTCAACCTGAGCCACGTCTACCTGAGCGTGGCCAACGTCTCGTTCAAGGACGAGATCATCTCCGCGCTGCGGGAGCGGATCGCGGACAAATTCCCCTACCGGGTGCTGCGCGAATGCGAGGTGGCCTTTGCCACGTTCGAGGAACGGGCGGTGGCCTACGGCGCAGCGGGCTTCATCCTGGAACAGATCTTCGCCCCTTCGGAAATCCCCGTGGCCGGGGACGAGTACGGGTTGCTCAAAACCACGCCGCCGGACATTTTGTCCGAACCGGGCGGGCCGGTACGGTCGGGCGGCACTCAACCGACCGTCCACCGTTGACACATCACTTACCGCTTTTCCCCCGCTTATTGTCCTTGCTATTGAACGGAGCATCCATCAGGCTGTTGAGTAAACCGGAGTGCCTGCCGCGCAGGAAATGGGCGATTTTTCAGCAATATTCTAGAGCACCATGATGCGTTCGCCGCCGTGAAAGAGGCTGATTTTACGGGTGGATTCGCTCAATGCCAGGGAGACCGCGTTGGATACCGCGGTGATGGCGGCGGCCGCGGCGTGGCGGGCGCCCAGTCCGGAGGGGAGGGGGGCGGCCGGCCGGTCCGGGCGGAGATAGGTGCCGGCCGAGACAATGACGCCGTCGCCCCGGATGACGATGGCCCCGTCGATGCGGGAAAACTCCTTGAGGGTCTCGGCCATGCTGGGATCGAGGATGTTCCGCTCCGATTCGTCGTAGCCTTTGAAGGGGTTGGCCACCATCTGCTGACAGTAGCGCGATACGTGGCGGTGATCCCCCAGCACGAAGAGAACGCCGACCGGCTTGCCTTCCCGTCCTTCCCGTGACAGCTCCCGCGTTATCTCCAGCAGGGTCATGAAGACCTGGATCTTAATGTCACCGTCCCGGCCGAACACGGGAATGGAGAGGAAATGGTCGAAATCACGGGACATCTCGGTCACGGCCAGGGAATCGAGCGTCGCGGGATTGGTGCGGCCGTAGAGGGAGATGACCGTATCGTGCTTTTTGATCAGCCCCTGGGCCAGGGCCAGCAGCAGGGCGATTTCCATGGCCCCGGTGGTGTCCCGGCCCTTGAAGGGTACGGGGAGCACGGTATAGCGTTCCTCCGCGGCGGGAGGAGCGACGTCATCGACCACGAACACCAGCCGCGGTTTTCTGGACGCGGGCTGAAGATCGCGGGGCAGGTCTTCCGGCGAGAGATGGACCAGGAGGGAGGAGGCCTTGAGAACTCCGGCCACCTGCAGGGCGGCCTTGAAGAGCTCCCGCGTGACCGACGGACCGCGTGCCGGCGGCTGTTCCTTCCGCTCCGGCGCGACCAGCGCGTTATAGAGCCCGGCGGCATCGACGGCCGCCAAAAGCGCTTCCATCACTTCCTTTTTTTCCAGAAGCACGGCCATGGCGCTCAGGTGCTCCAGGTGCCGGTGCTTGTCCCCGACGATGAGAATGACCAGCGGCACGGCCTCAGCCTTATCCGTGGCTTCCCAGACCACGCCGGCCGGGCTGCGTCCCACTACAATGTACGTCCGGTCCATGTCTTCGAATTGGGCGTGGGGTATGGCCAGCAGGGGATTGATGCGGGTGGAAAGTTGCTCCTCCCGTATCAGCACTTCGTCTCTGATTTTACGGGAGCGCAACTCCGGGACGGAGCGGCACAGGGCGGCGACCAGTTCGCCGATTGCTTCCTTTTTCTTGGCGGCGGAGAGGAAAATACAGCGTTCCTGCGCCAAGCATTCCCTGATATCAGCCATAGCCAAAGTATAAAGGGGAATTGATCACGCGTCCAGGTTGAGCGCACCTACCTTATTACCAGTTCGGACACGTAGCGCGGCTTCAACTTTTTGCAGAGGACGGCAAGTTCCTCTTCCGTAAATGAACCGTCTTCCCTGAAATCGGGATCGAAGGTCTTGGCGGCGACAAATCGTTGCAGGGCGTAGCGGCCCGCCCCTTTGATTATTTTTCCAATGGCCAGCACATCCTCCGTCCCCACGAAACCCTTGATGATTGTGGTCCGGAATTCGACCTCGATATTCGCTTTCAACAACAGCTGGATGCTTTTTGTCACGGCCTCCCGCAGCTCATCATCGCAGGCCCCGCCGGTCACTTCCCGGTAGCGGGCCACAGGGGCTTTCACATCCATGGCCACGGCCTGTACCAGGCGGCGGCGGATGAGCGTTTTTAAAAGCGCGGGTGAGGTACCATTGGTGTCCAGCTTGACGGTGTATCCCAACAGGTTGATATTTTCAATAAATTCAATCAGGCCGTCCTGAAGCGTGGGTTCGCCGCCGGTGATGACCACCGCGTCCAGCTTGCCCTTCCGTTCCTTGAGGAAATCGAAAAACGGTCCCGGCAGGAAGCGGTCGCCGGACGCGCCGCTCGTGACCAGTTCCGGATTGTGACAGTAGGGGCAGCGGAAGTTGCAGCCCTGGGTGAAGACGACGCAGGACATGTGCGGCGGATAGTCGATGAGAGAAAAAGGGACGATTCCCCCGATGAGCATCAATTCGCCTTGAGTTTGTACGTCTTCCTCAGCTTGAATTCCTCCGCTTTGCCCTCGTTCCACTGGTTGGTGGGCCGGAGGTAGCCGACGATGCGGGAATAAATTTCCGTCTGTGTGTTGCAGGTGGGGCAGACGTGGAATTTACCGGCCAGGTACCCGTGCGTGGGGCAGATGGAGAAGGTGGGTGAGATGGTGAAATAGGGCAGGCGGTAGTGATCGCAGATCTTGCGTACCAGGTTCTTGACGCTGGCCGAGTCCGAAATTTCCTCCCCTATAAAGAGGTGCATGACCGTGCCGCCCGTGTAGCGGGTCTGCAGGTCGTCCTGCAGGTCGAGGGCCTCGAAGATGTCGTCGGTATAGTTGACCGGGAGCTGGCTCGAGTTGGTGTAGAAGGGCTTGGCGCCGCCGTCCAGGTCCTCCGTGTTGGCGCAGACCAGGGCCGGGTACTTGGCGTGGTCGGTGCGGGCCAGGCGGTAGGCGGTGCCTTCCGCGGGCGTGGCTTCCAGGTTCCAGTTGTCGCCGGTCTCTTCCTGGAAGCGGACCAGGATTTCACGCATGTGGTTGAGCACGCGCAGGGCGAATTCCCGGCCGGGTTTCTCATGGATGGGCGAGCCTAAGAGATTGAGACTGGCCTCATTCATCCCGATGATGCCGATGGTGGAAAAATGGTTCTTCCAATAGGCGTCGAAGCGCTCTTTAACGTGGCGCAGGTAAAAGTAGGTGTAGGGATAGAGCTGTTTGTCCGTGAGTTTTTCCAGGATCTTGCGCTTGATCTCCAGGCTCTGGCGGGCCAGGCTCATGAGTTTATCCAGCCGCGCCAGGAAGTCGTCTTCATCCGCGGAGAGGAAACCCAGGCGCGGCAGGTTGAGGGTGACCACCCCGATGGAGCCGGTCAGGGGATTGGCGCCGAAGAGGCCGCCGCCCCGCTTGTCCAACTGGGTCAGGTCGAGCCGGAGACGGCAGCACATGGAGCGCGCGTCCTCGGGTTTCATATCGGAATTGACGAAGTTGGAAAAATAGGGGATCCCATACTTGGCGGTCGCCTTCCAGAGCGGATCCAGCGCGGGATCGTCCCAGGGAAAGTCCTTGACGATGTTGTAGGTGGGGATGGGAAAGGTGAAGACGCGGCCCTTGGCGTCGCCCGCGCTCATTACTTCCAGGAAGGCGGTGTTGAATATATTCATCTCCTCCTGGAAGCCGGCGTAGGTGGCCTCTTGGGGTTCGCCGCCGATGATGACCGGTTTGTCTTTGAAGGTCTCCGGTACGCGCAGGTCCATGGTGATGTTGGTGAAGGGCGTCTGGAACCCGACGCGGGTGGGCACGTTGATGTTGAAGATGAACTCCTGCAGCGCCTGTTTCACTTCTTTGACCGATAATTTGTCGTAGCGGATAAAGGGGGCGAGCAGGGTGTCGAAGTTGGAGAAGGCCTGGGCCCCGGCCGCCTCGCCCTGCAGGGTGTAAAAGAAATTGACGATCTGCCCCAGGGCGCTGCGCAGGTGCCTGGCCGGCTTGCTTTCCACTTTGCCGGACGCGCCCTTGAAACCCGAGAGCAGGAGGTCTTCCAGGTCCCAGCCCACACAGTACACGGAGAGGATGCCCAGGTCGTGGATGTGGAAGTCGCCCTGCAGGTGGGCGTCGCGGATCTCCGGGGGATAGATCTTGTTGAGCCAGTACACCTTGCTCACTTCGGAAGAGACGTAGTTGTTGAGGCCCTGGAGAGAGTAGCCCATGTTGGAGTTCTCGTTCACCTGCCAGTCCAGCTGTTCCAGGTACTGGTCGATGAGGCTCACGTCCGCATTGGAAACGATCTCGCGCATCTTGGCGTGCTGGTCGCGGTAGATGATGTAAGCCTTGGCGGTCTTGCGGAACTGGGAACCGAGGAGGACTTCCTCCACGATGTCCTGAACTTCTTCCACCGCGGGGATCCGGTTGGAGACCATGTCGTGGGCGATGTTCAGGACCCGCAGGGTAAGTTTTTTGGCCGTGTCCAGGCTGAACTCGCCCGAGGCCTGGCCGGCCTTGTGGAGGGCTACCGTAATCTTTTCGGAATTGAACTGAACCTTGGACCCGTCGCGCTTGGTGATAAGATTAAACATTTTACCCCTCCCTCCTCTTTTTTTATAGCGCGATGGCCCGAATAATTCAAGATGTAAAAAACATAAAAAAGTTTTTTCAATACACTTGACATGTCCGCCCGCGTCACTCAATAAGATTTCATACCAACATCGCGGGCCGCAAGAGACACGTCGATATTTTTGTTCCGATCCTGTTTGTGCCTGACCCGGGGGTTACTCGGCAGCGGACAGGGCGTGCCAGCCGCCCGTGGCGCAGTCAATGACCAGGTGGTTGTCCGCGGGCGGGAGGTCATGCCACACGCCCTGAACCAGGTCGTCGGCGGCCAGGACAAAGAGGCGCAGGCCCAGCGAAAAACCGGAGCTGTCCAGCGGTACCGGGGGCGGCTGTTCGTCGCCCGCGGTGTGGGCCAGCAGGCCGCGTACCAGCTGGGGGGCCAGCAGGTTCAGGTCGTTGTCCGAAAAATGATAGCGGTTGAGGTAGTCCTTCAGAAACCCTGCCACGCCCCGGGTAAGTTCCTCCCGCGCGTAGTCGCCGAAATCGGGGTGGGAGGGCAGGGAGACGACCGGCCGGGACGCGACGGACAGCGTGTTGTCAGCGTCGAATTCCAGCACGCGCCAGGCGCAGGGCCAGGTGACCAGGGAGGATGTCTCGATATCGATAAGAAAGGCCCGGCCGGGAAACCGCCTGAGTACGGCGTCCTGGGCGTGGAAATGACCGGTGAGCACCAGGCGCAGGCCCGCGGACGACAACCGCCGGGAAACGGACGCGAAATCATCGATCACATACGCGGAGAAATATTTCTTCTGCGAGGCAAAATGTTCCAGCAGGCCGTGGTGCATGACGCCCAACACGGCCCGGCCCTGTTCCCGGGCCCGGGCGAGCATTTCTTCCGCCCAGCGGATGGTCTCTTCTTTTAGGCGTCCCGCGGTCACGGGGCCGCGCTCGGGCGTGTTGTTCTCATACTCACAACTGTCCAGGCAGAGCAGCCGCAGGCCCGGAACGGGTTCGGCCACGTAGCTTAAGGAATGCGGGTCCCGGGCCAAGGCTTTATTGTATCCGTACGCCGCGTAGATCTCGGCAAATTCGGCCGGTGTGATAGAGGGTACGGGCTCGGCGCCTTGAGCCGAGTAGCGGCGGGCGTGGGGATTGCGGATGTCATGGTTGCCGGGAACCACGTAGACTTTTTTCCCCGCCGCTTTCAGCCGGGCCAGCCAGGACGCCATACGCAGGTGGTTCTCCCTTTCGCCGTCCTTGGTGAGGTCACCGGGAATGATGACCAGTTCGATGTGGGGATCCTTGATGATGGCCGCCACCACCGTGCCCAGGATCTCCTCGCTCAAGTGCAATAATTTTTTTCCCCGGTTGACATTGTCCCAGAACGCTTTTCCGGTCATGCCCAAGGCGGCCGTATGCAGGTGGGGATCGGAAAACACGGCGATGCGGGTGGGAGGGAAAGACGGTAGTGTCTCGGAAGGTACGGTTACCGCCGGCCCTGACACACAGCCGGACAGGAAGGAGAAAAGGAGCGCGAGTGACGCGGCGGGTACCGCGCGGGCCAGGGTGCACAGTGTAGACATGGGAATAAGTATACCCAATGAGCCCTGAGATGGCGATAGTATCCCGGGGGCGGAGAAATGCCGGCCGGGGGTACAATCGCTATCAAAAAAGCCGGTACAAGAAACCCCGGCAGCCTAAGGAAGAGGACAAGAAATAATTCTGACCCGTACTGTTATAATGGGATCCGCCACTTGAGAAGGGCGGCGTACAGGTCCTGCATGAGGCCGAACGCGCCGGGGGTGAGTGATTCGGTATTGTCCGCCCGGGTGTGCCGCATCCTCCAGGTGGAGGGCTGGATCGCGTCAAACCGTCTCTTGTACACCGCGCTGATCTCCGGCGTGCGCGTTTTCAGGGCCGTGATTTCATCCGTCAGCTTCTTGAAATCTCTCCGGTACGCGACCGCTTCCCGACGCGGCAGGAAGGTGAACTGGAGAACGGGAAACCCCTGGAGAAGAAAGCCCAGGTTGTCCGAAAACGGCGTGGGGAGGCTCTGCAGGCGGCCGCGCAAGACAGGATTGCGGGTGTCCAGAAAGGCGGTGCGCAGGGCCTTCATTTTCTTATAGAGAGCCGTGCCGGTCTTGCCGCGCCGCTCCAGCAACCGTTCGCCCGCCTCGCTTACGATCACCGTGTCCCCCACGCCGCACATATCAAAATGGTAGAAGATGATCCCGGAGGCGTCCTTTTTTTTGAGCATCTCCCCCAGCCGGAAGGCGCCCTGGGCGCGCGGTGACGACCCGACAGGCGTCTCCTCCCGATCGGAGAGGAGCAGCTCAATGGGCAGCCCGCTTTTAGCCGCCACCGGGCCGGTCAGAAAGAAAAGCAGGGCCATAACCGCGGCGCTGTTGTCATTGGCGCCGGGGGAACCGGGAGCGCGGTCGTAGTGGGCGGTGAACACGGTCCGTACCCCGGATGGCAGCGACGTAACGCGTCCGGGCTTACGGACGTGAATAAACCGGGAATCGTCCACGGGAATCACGATGGGGTTCAAGTCATGCGTCTCGCAAAAGTTCAGGAGATAGGCCCGGCGATCGCACTGCATTGCGGTGAATTCGGTGAGGGCGGCGGTATATATCTGTTGGAGGGTCACGATTATGAAGCATATCACAGAATGTACGCCGTATCAATTTCGCCCACTCCGGTTGCATTCCGGATCAAACATCCATTAGAATGAATTCAGGCGATCTGCCTGCGGGTGCATATGCTTTACGCCATGTTGTACAGTCTGCTGGCCGCCTCCGGCTTGTTGGTGGGGGCCGTGGTGGGCGTGTTCGCCAAGCCGGGCCGGCTGGTAACGGCTTCCATCATGGCGTTCGGCTCGGGCGCTCTGGTCTCGGCCCTGGCCTTCGAACTGGTCGAAGAATCGTTCAGCAAGGGCGGCTTTCTTCCTCTGATCCTCGGTTTTCTGGCGGGCGGGGTCATCTTCATCCTGGGCAACAATGTCATCGACCGGATCGGCGGGTATCTACGCAACACCTCGAACCAGAAGCGCTATATCCGCAAGCAGAAGCGAAAATTCACCTCCCACCTTATTGAGGCCCTGAGCAAGGTCGATATCCTGCGCCTGTTGTCTCCCGAGGAGATCAACCGTATCGTGGCCTTTATTGAGGAGGTGGAAGTGGCGCCGGATACGGTGGTCTTCCGCCAGGGCGAGGAGGGCGACGCCCTCTACCTGATCGATTTAGGCCGCATCGCCATTCTTTCTGAAATGGGCACGGGGCGTACCCAGCTCATCGACACCCTGGGACCGGGACAGACCTTCGGGGAAATGGCCCTGGTCACCAAGGATAAGCGATCGGCCACGGCGCGGGCCGTGGAACCGGCCAAGCTCTTCAAGATCCGCAAGACCGATTTCGACCGGCTCATCGAGGACAGCCCCAAGCTGGCGACCGCCGTCTCCGGGCTCCTGGCCCGCCGCCTCTCCAAGCGCACCACCATGCAGCTGGAGCAGGAAAGCGAGCTCGAGCACTGGAAGAAACAGGCCATCGACAACACCGAAGAAAAGAACATCCTGGCCATTGAAGAGAAGATGTTCATTAAAAAAGACATTTCCAAGGCGGCCTCGCTCGCCATCTTCCTGGGCGCCCTTATCGACGGCATCCCCGAATCGGCGGTCATCGGATCGTCAATCACCGGCAATGCCCTGCCCAAAATCGCCTTTATGATCGCGGTTTTTATCTCCAACTTCCCGGAGGCCCTGTCGAGCGCGGCCGGGCTCATCAAGAGCGGGTTCAGCACCAAACGCGTCTTCCTGCTTTGGGGCGGACTGGTCGTTTTAAGCGGACTGACGGCCCTGGTGGCCAACTGGCTGCTGGCCGGGGCGCCCGCCTGGGTTTCGGCCGTGGCGGACGCGGTGGCCGCGGGCGGTATTCTAGCGATGCTCTCCAACACCATGATGCCCGAGGCTTTCGAACTGGGAGGAGCCTCGGTGGCGCTTTCCACCATCGCGGGTTTTCTCTGCACCTTCCTCCTCAAATTCGTGGCGGGGTGAGATGCCTTCCTGTCAGGTGAAGGTCCCGAATTTATAGCCTTTATATTGTCCAGCGTGCTTGAAGAGGGCCTCGTCATTGAGCGTGAACACGGGACGGGTGTCGTCGTTTCCCACATGGCCCGCCAGTACGTCGCAGATAAAAAGCGTGTGGTCTCCCGTCACGACCGTCTGTTCCACCCGGCACTCCAGGTTCACCGCTCCTTCGGCCAACAGGCCCGGGCCCGCGCGCTCGGCGGGCAGCAGACGCCAGCCGGTCAGGGCGAGTTTGTCCATTTCCCGTCCGGATCCGGAGCCGCAGGCAATGATTCCCTCCAGCATGGACGGCCCGGGCCAGACCAGCGTACATTCGTTTTCCCGCCGGAGGAGTTCGCCTGAGAAATGATCCCCGGCCACCGCCAAGGCGATCTGGCGCGGCTGGGCGCTGGTCCACATCTTCCAGCCCAGGGGCATGATATTGACGCGGTTGTGTTGTGAGTCCTTGACGACAAGCAGCGCTACCGTTTCCGGTTTGGAGCACCGGCGCACGGCTCTGGAAAGATCACTGATCATATAATCCTTACATCCGTTCGCCCGCTGCGGCGTCCGGCAGCGGTCAGTAAAGTAAACGTACTCATAAACCGCGCCATCGCCAAGGGCGGCGTACGATATGCCCCGGAACCGTCTGTCAATGGTTTGATTTTTTCATTACAATGATTCTGGAATATTGATCAAGCCATGAGGAAAACCTTTTTTTACGTCAAACCCCATCCCCCCCGCGGCATAGTGAAGCGGCGCTGTCCTCTGCCGGAAAACTACCGGTATGACTGGGAGCCGTTGGGGCTCAAGTATCTGGCGTGGCTGACCATAAAGAATACACGGGAAGCGTCGGTGCGGGTCTGGCACTTAATGGATGAAAGAGACGACCGCCTTTTTCTGGCCGCGGTGCGCCGGGAGCGTCCGGCAGCGGTCTTTTTCACCGAGCTCGATATCCTGGTTAACCAGGTGAACGTCCTGGCCGGACGGATCAAGGCGATCGACCCGGAGATTATTACGGTGGTGGGGGGGAAACAATCGTCCCTGCTTAAGGCAGGCGACCGCCTTCCCTTCCGTCAGATGGACTATATTGTCTCCGGGGACGGCGCCCGGGCCGTGCCGGCCGTGGCCGCCGCTCTCTGCGCCGGAACCAGGGTGCGGCACGAGGCGATCATGGATGTCGATCCGCGAACCGGCCGGATCCGCGCGGTCGGCCGCGGCGCGGGCGGGGAGGAACTGGCCCGCCTGGAACCCGGTTTCCGGGAGATCCCGGTGGAGAACCATCCATTCGATGAATACCCGGCGCAGCGGCAACGGCAGCCCAACCTGGACTGCGACGACCGCGGTACGGCGCCCATTCTGGTCTCGTCCGGTTGTCCGTACGCCTGCGTTTTCTGCCAGACGCCCCTGGAGGCGTACGGCGCGGGGTACGTGCTCCGTGATCCGGACCTGGTGGCGGAGGAGATCGTTCGGCTGGCGCGTGACCGGGGGATCACCAATCTCTTCTCGCTTGAGTCGAACATGCACCTGGATCACTGGCGGCGCGTTTATGACGAGTTGGAAAAACGCGGTTTTGGTTCATTTCCCGTCTCGGGCTTCATCCGCACCACGGACCTGACGGCCGCCGGCGGCAACGGGCTGTTGCGGGAGTTGGCGACCCGGGGACTGCGCTTTGTGCACTGCGGCCTGGACGTGGTGCTGGACGGAACCGGGGACGTGTACCGCAAGAACGATTCCGTGAAAGATATCCGCCGTTGTCTGGACTTCTGTCTGGAGCTGGGGGTGATGGTCATCGGTACGTACATCGGGAATCCCGAGTATACGGCGGATGAGTTCCGTCGTCAGCTGGAGGAGCTGAAGACGCTGCCGATCGCCGATATTGACATTCGCTTGGCCGTGGCCCTGCGCAACACTGATTACTTTACAGCCAACGAACGCC
>CAYQRT010000011.1:14721-21889 GCA_964419695.1 uncultured Spirochaetaceae bacterium
CCGGACCGCAGCCGCCTTTATTACGACCGGCAGAACTACCGGTACCAGACCATCCGCCTTCCCGGGAAAATCAAACCGCGACAGACGTATACGCTGGTGCGCCGGTTTTACCGGGAGTTCCACGTCTCAACCGCGCACCTGGCCTATGTGCGCGACATGGTCCGCCGTCACCCGGACACGCTTCCCTGGTTCACCGCCCGCCTCCGGTCCCTTCCCGGTGAACCGACGCCGGCCGTATCAGCATTGCTGGCGGAGTTATGCGGCCGGGCCCAAGGAGCGGGAACTCCATGAAGAGGCAGGATTCCCCGTACGACAAGGTGGCCGCCCTCTATGATCGCGTCTTTGATTCGGTGTCCATGCGGCAGCGGGAATATGACTGGTTCGTCCGCCACGGCCGCCCCTCCACGGAGGACGTGCTGTTGGACCTGGGCTGCGGGAACGGCGCGCTTTTGCGGGAGGTGGCGCCCCGAGTGAAAAAGGCGATCGGAATCGACGTCTCGGCCGGCATGCTCGGTTGCGCCGGGAAAAACCTGGCCGGCGTAAAAAACGTCCGGCTGCTCCCGGCCTCCGGTCACCGCCTTCCCCTGCCGGACGCCAGCGTGGATCTGGTGGTATCGTTTTTCTCCTTCCGGTATCTGGCCGGGGAACGGACGCTTAAGGAGGTGTTCCGCGTGCTCAAGCCCCTGGGCCGGATCGTCATCATCGACATGATGCGCCACCCGCGCGGTGCTTTTTTCCCCCTGGCCCTGGCCGCGGATAAAATAAAACTGCTGGCGCATTTCGCCGCCCGGCCGCGCCGGTACCTGGCCCTGCGCCGCCTGGTGGCTCATCCCGACTGGAAACGCCTGCTGGCCGCCTCTCCCCTGCGGAGTTATGAATCCTTCCGCGAACTTCTCACCCACCATTTCTCCTCCGCCCGCTTGGTCTGCCTCAACCGCGGATTCCGGGCGCGGACCGTGGCCTTTCATTCGGGTCCGGTCGGTGTATTCCGGAAAATAAAACGGAGGAACCCGGCGCCGGTCCTGGCCGTCATGGACTGGGGTGTGGGCGGGCTGGGGTTTTACCGCGTCTTTAAAAAGGTTTATCCCCGTACGCCCGTGCTCTATCTATCTGATTCCGGGTATACGCCTTACGGCAAGACGTCTCCCCGCCGGCTGGCGGCGCGGTTGAGCGCCATCCTGCGTTTTCTGGAAGCGGCGGGAGTGCGGCGGCTGGTCGTGGCCTGCAACGCCATGAGCACGATCCTGGAGGGATTTCGGGTCAATACCATGGTCGCCTGGACGGGTGTCATCCAACCGGCCGTCGAGTATGTACGAAACACCGGGTTGAGGACCATCGGCGTGATCGGCGGCCGGCGGACCATTGCTTCGAACGCGTACCGGCGCGGCCTGGAGGGGGAGGGCCGGCGGGTGATCCAGCGGCAGGCCCAGGCGCTTTCCGCTTTTGTGGAAGGGGGCGATATAAAGAGTCCGGCCTTCCGGGAGGCGCTGGACGGAATTCTTTCTCCACTGGGGGAAGTGGAAGCGCTGGTTCTGGCCTGCACCCATTACCGCGCCGCGGAGAAACCCATCCGCGCCCGTGTCCGGGCCGCGCTCATCGACCCGGCGGACGCGACGCTCGACTGGGTCAAGGCGAACTGGCGTCTGCCCGCGACCGCGGGACGGGACGTGTTTTTCACCACCGGTGACCGGGCCGCCACCATGGCCGCCGCGCGGAGCATGTTCGGTGTGGACATTCGAGAGATCCATCCCCTGGAGATATAGTGATGCTGGAAGCGGAACGGGTGTTTGATATTCTCCTTTCATTCATACTCATCGTTATCTGCACGCCGCTTCTCTGTGTCGCCCTGCTGCTGGCCGCCGTCTGCGTGGGCTTCCCTCCCGTGTATGTGTCTCGCCGCGTGGGACGGTACGGCGTACTCTTCCGGCACGCTAAAATCAGAACAATGCGTGCGGGGCGCGCCCTGGGCCGCGCCTACTTTGAGGAAGCCCGGGTCACCCGTTTGGGCCGTCTGCTCAGGCGGTTGCACGTGGATGAACTGCCGGAGCTGTTCTTGATTCTGAACGGCACGCTCTCGCTGGTGGGGCCGCGGCCGCTGCCGGCACGGTTTTTAGCAGAGTTCGATTGCCGGACCCGGGAACAGGTGCGGCCGGGCTGGACCGGCCTGGCTCAGATCAAGCTCTTGCGGCGGGGGATCCTGCTGGGCCCGGAGCAGATCCGTCTGGACAATATGTATACGGCCAGAAAAAGCCTGGGATACAATCTGCGTATCCTGGCCGCCACCTGCCGGTCTTTCCGGCGGCGCCGTCCCCCGGTGGCCGATTTGCGTTATAATGAGTACCGGAGGAATTTTCTATGAAGCGGATGATTAGACGGGCGCTTCTGCCGGCCCTGCTGGGTTTTGTCGCCGCCGCGGCGTGGACCCAGGATGGTGAGAACGAATTTTCCCGACGGCTGGCCCGGGCCTACCCCGATTTCATCATCGGCATTGAAAACAATACGGTCCTCTGGAAAGACGGCAGCCGGACCACGTTCGACGACGGCCGGAAGGACAAGGATTGGCTCTCGCTCATCAGCGGTCCCGACCTGGAGGACCAGCTGCGTCTCCCGTATCCCGTTGCGTATGGAGCCGGCTTTACGCCTGCCAAAAACGCCGACCCGGGCCGCATCCGCAATCTGGAGTTTTTTAAGAAAATGTACGGGGCCACGCGCCGGGAGATCGAGGCCAATCTGGTCACCGTGCGCTGGATGCCCTCCATCCAGAACACATGGGTCAAGGTGACCAGGATAAACGGGGTGAATAAAAAGCTGGCCGCCGTGTCCGCGGATCTGGAAAAACTGCCCGCCCGGTATCACAAATACCTGAAGAACATCGGGGGTACCTACGCGTACCGAGTGATCAAGGACACGGATCGCCTATCCATGCACAGCTTCGGCATCGCCATCGACATCAACGCCGGCTTGACCGAGTATTGGAACTGGACCTCTGGGGATGAGCTGGACGATATTACCTACCGGAACCGCCTGCCGTACGAGATCGCGGCGGTATTCGAACGGCACGGCTTCATCTGGGGCGGCAAGTGGTACCACTACGACACCATGCACTTTGAATACCGGCCGGAACTCTTGGTGCCCGCCGATGATTGAGCCGCTCCCTGCCGTGGCGCGCCGCATCTGGAACGAGCGCCGTCCCGTCATCCTTCTCTGGAGCGGCATCGCCGTCTGTCTGGCCGCGGCCGCCCTGGTACGTGCGGTCTTTCTCTTCAAGGATTCCTTTGCCACGGGGTTTGACGGGTACTATTACGCCCTCCAGGTGCGGTCGCTGATCGAAAACGGCGAAGTGCTCAACAATGACAAGTCAATCGTCTATCCCCTGCTGCGCTTTTTCGCCCTCTGTTTCAATGACGTCGTGGTGTCGAACAAGATTGCGGCCATCGTTTTCTGTTCCCTGACCGTGGTTCCGTTTTATCTTCTGACCTACCGGTTGACGTCTTCGCACATAATTACATTCGCGGCCGCGCTGTTCTTTTCCCTGAGTTTCTCCCAGATCTACATGAGTTTCGAGATTCTGAAAAACGGTATCAGTCTGCTTTTTGCCCTCTGGTTCATCTATTGTCTGGCATGTTTTTTCGACCGCTGGCCGTACAAGGTCGGCGCCCTGGTTTTTTTTGTCCTGGGTTTTCTGACCCACAAAGCCACGGCGGGCGCGCTGATCGTCCTGGCCTTGGCCT
The DNA here is from genome assembly GCA_964419695.1 of uncultured Spirochaetaceae bacterium. Taxonomy (GTDB): domain Bacteria; phylum Spirochaetota; class Spirochaetia; order SZUA-6; family RPPD01; genus JAFGSW01. The sequence continues at coordinate 18,453 of CAYQRT010000011.1, forward strand.
TTGGTCTAGGCGCGTTTCTCGTGAAACGCCGGAGTTTTCCCGCCGGGCGGCGTACGGTTGTATTGGTCGCGGCGGCGGCGGTGGCGATCCTGGCCGTGGCGGGCATTGTCTTCCTGTCCCTTGGGCCCTTGCGCCTGCTGGACCTGCAGAATCTCTGGGGACAGTTCCGCCTGGAGTCGGTGTGGGAACGGTTCCGCCTCTTTACCGTCCAGGTGGCTGATATCAGGATTAAAATAGAGCTCTTTCTTCTATATGCGGTTCCTCTTGTATTCATTCCTTTCCTGGTTAAATTGCTACGCAATCCCCGGGTGACCACTCTGCGGAAGATTTTCATGGTCGCCTGTTATATCACCCAATGGGTTTTGCTCAATCCTTTTTTGGAATTCTCGTGGGAGTCGGCTTCGTACCGGCTGGTGCTGATCAGCCTGCCATTTACCGCCCTGGAGATCGCCCTGATGTTGGCGCGGGTGCGGTTTATGTCGCGCCGGGTTCCCCGCGCTCTGGCCGCGGGCGTACTGACGGCGCTGGTCGTGATTACCCTGCCCGGCATGTGGCAGCGGTTTCACACCGACCGCTACCCGCCCTACAGCGAACTCAATCCCGCGGTGGTGTCGCTCCAACTGAAAATACCGCCGGGCGGGAAATTAGTCTGCCAGTCGGGCTTGAGTTTCTTCATCTGGTACACAACGCGGATTTATACCGAACACTTTCTGCCGGATGATCCCGACCGGTATTACCGGTTGGCCTACGGCATCGGGCCGGATCATTTCAGGCGGTACGCGGACAGACCGGGGTACGAGGAACCGGTCGAAATACGGCCGCCCTACACCCTGGTCAAGGAAACGGTCTGGCGCATGTTTTACACTGAGTATGCGCCCCGTCTCCGGATTCTCTCCGATTGGCATAATCCGTCCCGGGAACGGCCCCCGTTCGTGTACGCGGTCAAGCCTCAATACCGAAAGTGACCGGGCGGCTTGATAATTCTGCTGCCCAGGTTATAATAATAGAAAGAGCGGAGGATAACGGTATGATGAACATGCGTAGACCGGCCTTTCTTTTCCTGTTAGGCCTGGCGGCGAGTTTGTGCCCGCTGGCGGCGGAGACTAACGTCCTCCCCGGTTATAACGGCCGCTTTTACGAGGGGTATATACTGAGTCCCCTGGCCGTGTACGACATCCCGGTGGAGCAACTGGGCTTCATGAGGAATGAGGTTTTCGCCAAGTACGGCCGGGCTTTCCAGACACCCAAATATCGCGATTACTTCAGTAAAAAAAGCTGGTACCGGGTCAACTTCGACTACAAGGACAGTTTTTTAAGCGCCGCCGACGTGGCCAACGTCAACTTGATTCTGTCCTTTGAAAGACCCTCCCTGGATAAAAACGCGCTGCAACACACCCTGCTTCGGAACATCGAGTATTCCGATGATAACTATACAGTTGTCTTCTCCAGCGCCACCCGGCTCCTCCTGAGGGATGAAAGCGATTTTTACGCCCGGGACGGAGACGCCGTCTATTCATGGTCCATCCGGGGCGATTGGGTCCTGGCCACCCGAGCCGGCGGCGGGGACTACGGGGCGCGGGTGCTTCTGCTCCTGGACCACTCAAAGCGGACCATCACCAGGATGGAGATCGTCAATTAATCACCGAACGGCCACACGCGCTTCGGTCTCCCGCGAACGGGTATTCATCTTGACAGGTGGGTGAGCTTCCTTTATATTCGAATCGAAATTTTTTCCGTTCTCTTCTGTACTGGTCGGATAAAATTCAGTACTTTATGCTGAAAACCAAATGGTTTTCAGCATTTCCGATTATAATGGTTTTCTATTTCCTTGCCCCATAACAAGGTAAGCCGTGCCGTTGGGTGCGGAAATAGAAAACCATCGGCTATTGAGTAGAGCCTTGAACCGCACATTGGCGAACTTCGAAAACCCTCGTTGTCGGGGGAGGCTTTTCGAAGTTCCTTAAGGAGCTGAATCCCCGGAAGACAATGGTTTTTCGTGGTTTCCCATCATAATATATTGAAGGAGACATCATATGGCAGTCAAAGTCGGGATCAACGGATTCGGGCGCATCGGACGCCAGGTACTGTCCGCCATGGCGGACAAGGGCGTCCTGGGTAAAGAGATCGACGTGGTGGCGGTGGTCGACATCGTCACGGACGCGAAGTATTTCGCCTACCAGATGAAATACGATTCGGTTCACGGGCACTTCAAGGGCACCCTGGCCACCGAAGGGGAAGACGTGCTGGTCGTCAACGGCCACAAAGTGAAGTGCATCATGGCCACCAAAGAGCCGTCCCAGCTCCCCTGGAAGGATCTGGGCGTGGAGTTCGTCATCGAATCCACCGGTCTCTTCACCGATTCTGAGAAGGCCAAGGGCCACCTGGCCGCGGGCGCCAAGAAGGTCATCATTTCCGCCCCGGGCAAGGGCGACGTAAAGTTCCTGCTCATGGGCGTCAACGACAGCGAATATGACGCATCCAAGCATGATATCGTATCCAACGCCTCCTGCACCACCAACTGTCTGGCTCCGGTCGTGCACGTGCTCTTAAAGGAAGGCATCGGCATTGAAACCGGCCTTATGACCACCATTCATTCCATGACCGCCACCCAAAAGACCGTGGACGGTCCTTCCAAGAAGGACTGGCGCGGCGGCCGGGCGGCCTCCATCAACATCATCCCGTCGACCACCGGCGCGGCCAAGGCCGTGGGCGAGGTCATCCCGGCGGTCAAGGGCAAGATGACCGGCATGTCGTTCCGCGTGCCCACGCCGGACGTTTCGGTGGTGGACCTCACTTTCCGCGCCGCCAAGGACACTTCGATTGAAGAAATCGATGCGCTCATGAAGAAGGCCTCCGAGACCTACCTCAAGGGCATCCTGGGCTACGCGAACGAGGATATGGTCTCCACGGACTTCATCAATGATGACCACTCCTCCATTTACGACAGCAAGGCCACGCTCCAGAACAACCTGAAGGGCGAAAAACGTTTCTTCAAGGTCGTTTCCTGGTACGACAACGAATGGGGTTATTCCTGCCGCACTGTTGATCTGCTGCTCACGATGGCTAAGGCCAAGTAAGCACCAGTGAGTGAATAGTATGCAGCCGGCCTTCCCATGGTGGAGAGCCGGCTTTTTTTTCACGATTTGAGAACACCCCCGCCGGCTACTCTTTCGTTTCACCTAACGGATAGATAAAATCGGCGCCAGGTGATATCATCATAACTAAACAACGATGTAGAGGAGTGGTTATGATATTGAAGCGATCGTACCTGCTCTTGGGTATTACCTGTTTGTTCTTTGCTTGTGAGTTTGGATTTGTTCATGGATTTGTAGACCAGAATCTTCAGGGTGAAATCAGTAATATTTCTTTCACGTTCCAATCGGGCTACGCGTCAACGAATATTTTCAACACGGATGAATGGTCCGTTCATCTCCATA
>CAYQRT010000012.1:0-3529 GCA_964419695.1 uncultured Spirochaetaceae bacterium
CGCTCAAGGAGATCGCCATCACCATGGAGCAGGTGCCCAGTAACCGCGGCTACCCCGGGGACCTCTACAGCCAGCTGGCCGCCCGCTATGAAAAGGCGGTCGACTTTGAGGGGGCGGGTTCGGTCACCATCCTGGCGGTCACCACCATGCCGGGCGACGACGTCACCCACCCGGTGCCGGACAACACCGGCTACATCACCGAGGGGCAGTTCTACCTGCGCGGCGGCCGCATCGAGCCGTTCGGCTCGCTGTCGCGCTTGAAACAGCTCGTGAACAAGGACACCCGCGAGGACCACCGGTCCCTCATGGACGGCATGATCAAGCTGTACGCCCAATACAAGGAGACGCTGGAGAAGAAGGCCATGGGCTTCCGCATGTCGGACTGGGACAACAAGCTGCTTTCGTACGGGGAGAAATTCGAAGCGGGTCTCATGGATCTCTCCGTGAACATCGAACTGGAAACGGCCCTGGACCGGGGCTGGGAAATCCTGGTCGACTGCTTCACGCCGGAAGAAACCGGCCTGCGCACCGAGGTCCTGGAAAAATTCTGGCCGAAGAAGGCCGGAACTAGCGGTTAACGCGGAAAGAGGCGGATAAAGCACCGTGGCCAAGATAAAGCTCAGCAAGAACGAGCTCAAGAAACAGAAAGACGCACTCCGGCTTTTTTTGCGCTATCTGCCCACGCTGCTCTTGAAGAAACAGCAGCTGCAGTTTGAGCGGCGGCGCGTGGAAATGCTTTTGGAGGAAAAGGTACGGGAGCGGAGCGATCGAAGCGCGCAGCTCGGCTCCTGGGTGAACGTGTTCGGCGACGCGGTGGATCTGCGGAAACTTTTGTCCGTGCGCGCCGTGCACTACGGATCGGCCAACATTGCCGGCATCGACATCCCCGTATTTGAGGGGGTGGAGTTCGACGAGCCGCCCTACGACCTCTTCCTCACTCCCTTATGGGTGGACAAGGGAATCGAAACCGTCAAGCTGCTCGTTTCCCTGCGCGCCGAAATTGAAGTACTCAACAAGCAGCGTGACATTATCACCGCCGAGCTCACCATCACGTCGCAGCGGATCAACCTCTTCGAAAAGGTGAAGATTCCGCAGACGCGTGAGCACATCCGCACCATCCAGATTCATTTGGGCGACCAGCAGGTGGCCGCCGTGGTGCGCGGCAAGATATCCAAGGGCAAGCTGGAGGCACGCGCCGGATGATCGGAAGTGATGAACCGGAGACTCAGGCAATGGAAGGGAAGGAATAGGGAAGATGATCGTTCCCATGAAGAAGGCCGTGCTGTTCGTGATGGAAAAATCACAGACGGAGGCGCTTCACCAACTGAAAGAACTCGGGTTGCTGCACGTGGACGCCGCCCCCCGTCCCTCCGAATCGTTGGAGCGCCTGGTGTGGGACAAGGAAAAGCTGGAGCGTGCCCTGCAGGCTCTGCCCGAGGAGAAGAAAAAGAAAGCCAGGCAGCCGGCGGCGGCCGGTCAGGACCGGACCGACCCCGGGGTTCTGGCGGCTGAGATCCTGGCCGTCAAGGAAGAGATGGACGCGGCCGCCGACGAAGCGCGCGCCCTGGTGGACGAGCTGGCGCGGCTGGCGCCCTGGGGTGAAGTGGACCCGGTCCGCTTCGCCGATTTGCGCGTCCACCGGATTTTCGCCGGGTTGTATGAATTGTCCAGGAAGGACTGGGCCTCCGTACCCGCGGACGCCCGCGTCTTCCGTCTATCCGAGCGCAAGGGCGTGGCCCGGGTGCTTATCGTCTCCTTCCAGAGGGAAGTCGAGCTGCCCTTCAAGCCGGTTAAGCTGCCTGTGGCAAGCACCACCGCCCTGCGGGTGCGGCTGGAACGGAAGGAAGAGGAACGGCGTTCCCACGAGCGGGCGCTGGCCGCCTGCGGTGTCTACCGTCCGATCCTGGAACAGGCCCTGGCCGCGGGACGGGCGGCCGTGGAGTTCGAATCGGTGCGGCTCTCCATGCGGGCGGACGAGCGGATCGTGTACCTGCAAGGATACATTCCCGTGACGGAAACGGAGACGCTCACCCGGGCGGCGCGGGACCAGGGTTGGGGGCTCCTGTTTTCCGATCCGGGCCCCGATGAGGACGTTCCCACTTTGGTGAAGAACAACCGGCTGGTCAGCGTGGTCCGGCCCGTCTTCCAGTTCCTGGGCACGGTGCCGGGGTATGCCGAGAAGGACATCAGCCTCTTCTTCCTGGTTTTTTTCAGCGTCTTTTACGGAATGATCGTGGGCGACGCGGCGTACGGGTTCATCTTCCTGGGGATTTCCTTCATCATCCGTTTTGTGAAGCCCAAGACCCGGGCCAAGAGCCGCTTTGCCAGCCTGCTCACGTTTACCAGCGCGGCCACCATCATCTGGGGAGCGATGACCGGTACCTGGTTCGGGCTCGATACGACCATCATCACCGCCACGCCGCCCTTCTCCTGGTTCGTGGTGGCGCCGCTCGTGCACGGCCCCTCCTCTGATCCGACCACGCTCCTCATGCATCTCTGTCTGATCATCGGCGTCATCCACCTGACCCTGGCCCATCTCTGGGCGTTCCTGGGGAAGTGGCCGGGACTCAAATGCTGGGCGGACGTCGGCTGGATCGGCGTGATCTGGGGCGGCTATTTCCTCATCCGCTTTCTGGTGTTGAAGATGGACTTGTTTCTTCCCGGGCTGGTGATTCTGGGTGCCGGGTTTCTCATCGTGGTCCTGTTCAGCGAGCAGGAGGGCAAGACGATCAGGGGGATGCTCCTGGGGCTGGCCAAGATGCCCTTTACCTTTCTCTCCGGCGTCAGCGCCATGGCGGATATCATCTCCTACGTCCGGCTTTTCGCCCTGGGGCTGGCGGGCGTCAAGGTGGAGGAAGCCTTCAACAGCATCGCGGCGGGCATCGGCTTCGGTTTTCCCAACATCATCGGCGCGGGCCTCATACTTTTGTTCGGCCACGCCCTCAACCTCACCCTGGGCATCATGTCGATTCTCGTTCACGCGGTGCGCCTCAATATGCTCGAGTTCTCGGGACATCTGGGCTTGGAATGGAGCGGTCGTGAATACAAACCGTTTAAATAACTTCTGTTTTGTAAAGAAAGGGGACACCTTATGACAATTTCCGATTTGGGCATCATCGCCGCCCTGGCGCTTTCCGCCTTCGGCTCGGCCCTGGGGACCGGCGCCGCGGGCATGGCCGCGGTGGGCGCCTGGAAGCGCTGCTTTGTGCAGAACGCCCCGGCGCCCTTTCTCCTCCTGGTTTTCGTGGGCGCGCCGCTCACCCAGACCATTTACGGCATGATCCTCATGCTGCAGCTGGTGGGTAGTAGCGCCGACGGCGCCATTAAGTTGGGCGTGGGCTTCTTGGGCGGGTTGGCCATCGGCGCCTCGGCTTTCGCTCAGGGGCGGGCCGCCGCTTCGGCCGCCGACGCCTTTGCCGAGACCAAGAAGGGCTTCGCCAACAACATGTCCGTGCTCGGCATCATCGAGTCCGTGGCCATCTTCACGCTGGTCTTTTCGTTTTTGATTCTCTAGCAGGCTGTTGAAAAA
>CAYQRT010000012.1:3629-21382 GCA_964419695.1 uncultured Spirochaetaceae bacterium
TGGTGGATATACCGTGATCGCAGGTGGACGGGTTCCAGAATCCGAAGAGGGGAACGGTGCCGTTCTGCCAGTTCGCGAAGATGAAGGCGCGTACCCCGCTGTATTTCCAGTACGGGCTGCCGTCCACGGCGGCCCTGTCCGCGATCAGCAGATGATCGCATCCGTCGGCGTACCAGAATTCGTGGAGGGGGATGGTACCGGGGACCTGCGACGTAAACACATAGCAGTCGAACCCTTTGTACTCCCAGAAGTATTTGGTTTGGGTGCCGCCGTATCCTAATTCATTCCAATTGGACGTGTAAAAATGATCATACCCGGTGGGATGGTAATATCGGAAGAATTCCGTGGCGCCGCCCGGCTTCGCATCAAGGGAGAGTCGGGCCGAGGAGGCGAGATTATCAAATCCGTACGCGGAAAGGTCGGCGATATTGTCGGCCGTGGAAAGCGTCATGCCTTTCAGGCCGGTATTCTCAAAGAGGTCGACCCGGGCGCCGTTGTAGCAGCGAACCGAGGACGCCTGATTGTTCATTTCGCGCTCCTCCCATCCGATCACCATGGACGCCGCGGTCAGCGTCGCGTACTCTTCCATGGTGTGCGCCGGAATTCCCACCCCGTAGTCGAAATAAAGCGTCAGACAGGAACCCTGGTAATTTTTTTCCGAGAAAAGCATGACCAACGGGATGTTGCGCGCCTTCAGGTTGCGAATGGCGTTGTAGCTGTCAATTGAGGATATGCTGTCGTTGAAATTGATGCTTTTCATGTTCCTGATGTTCTCGGTGATATGGACGACCCTGCCACCGCGTTCCTTGTGCTGATACGCCCATAACGCCATGCCGTTATACAGTTTTACCGAGGAAATCTTGTCGTTCATGTTCAGCTTCGCACTGTTGTCCCATTTGGTTTTCGACAGGTTGGAGTGATAATTGCCCCAATAGATGACTTTCGAGCGCCCGTTATATTCCGAGTGTTCGTAGACGATGGCGAACGGTTCGGATACCGCCCGGAGCCCCGGATCAAGATCCGGGTCCAGGGCCGCCGGTATACCCGCGTCATGCTGCGGATCGAGGCTGCAGCCGCAAAGAATGACGAGCAGGAGAGTAATAACGGTGTGTTTTCTCTTCATAATGACGTCTCCTTTCAATGCTAAAAAGCGAAACCGGTATGCGTACTGGGATACACATACCCGAGTATTCCGTAGACTACCCACCCGTCCGCGCTTTTATAGACGTTCACATTGGTGGTTATGGCGTGATCGCACGCCGAGGCGTTCCAAAAACCGTACAAGGGTACGGTGCCGGAGGTTTGATTTTTGAATATATATCCCCTGATGCCGGAATATCGCCAGGCGCTGCCGGCGGCCATGTTCTTGTCGGTGACCAGCAGGTGATCACAGGTCCCATTGCCGCTGTACCAGTATTCATACAAGGGAATGGTTCCCGAATATTGATAGAGGAATACATAACACTCAATTCCCTTGTATTCCCAGGAACCATTTCCCCATTCGAGTTCATACCAGTTGGCGGTATAGAAGTGGTCCTTCTCATTCGTATTGTAGTATCTATAGAACGGAGTGCTGCCGGAAGGGTAGACGTCCCTTGCCACCCTGATTGAGCGGGTCAGATTATCATACCCGTAATCGGCCAGGTTGGTTATGCTGTCCGCGGTGCTTACGTAATACCCCCTGTAGTGTTGTGCGTTGTAGATGATGAGCCGCGCTCCGGAATAACAGCGGACCGAGGAAATCGACCGGTCCATGTTCGGGTAGTAATTGGGAGTGTATCCGGGAAGCGGCAGGACCGGTTTATTTTCGCCAATGTCTATTTCATCCCAGTAGCCCGCATACCCCGCTTTGTCAAACACCACGGCGGTGGGACCGTCATTGGTGAAATTCTGCACGGACGAAACGACCATGGTGGTGGTCAAATCGTTAAATCCGCGGGTTTTCAGATTGTTGACGTTTTCAGTAATCAGTTCCCACCGGCCGCCCAAATTCGAGTGTTCGCATAATATGGCGATGCTGCCATTGTTAAGCCTGATTGAGGAAATCTGATCGTTCCAGGTGATGACTTTGAAAAAAAACTTTTTTCTCAGGGTGTAGTCGGAAAGACTCACCGCCTGCAGATCGGAGAAAAGCAGGGAGGCGCCCCCGTAGTCGGCGTGTTCAAAAACCTGCAGAAACGGAGCGCTGCTGCCTCCCGGCAGATTCCCGACGGTATCCATGGTGGCGGGGGAAAGTTCGGAAACCGACACGTCCGTCGGTTTCCCGGCCGGGAACGAGCAGCTTGCGCTGAAGATTGTCAAGCATATAACCAGACTGATGAGTATGTTACGCATGATTCGTTTTCATCTCCTTCTGTGACCATGTTTGAAAACCGCAGACGTGGGACGTCTGAGATTTTCCGTCCGGCAACGCCGGCTGTATCCAATGCACTTTTGTCCATCGGGTTTCGGGCGATTCACTCGACGCATGTTTCGCTGGTAAAGTATGGCGCCCCATACTTTCACTCCGTATAGGAATTTTCAATACGTACTTTTACGTAATGGGTCTAGGTAGGCTGGCGCCGTGGTTGCACGTCCGGAAAGGGAAGGGGTCATGCCCCGCTGGCGGGAATGGGCGCATCACCGGGCGGGTGTTCCGGGAGGCGGGGAATGCGGGCGGGCGCACGACGCGCTCGGGCGGCGTTGTACGGGTATTTCTCAGGGGCGGCCTGAAATTTTTCTATGACTTTCCCGTTTCCGCTTGTTCGTCCTCAAGACGCCGGGCAACGCGCCGGGCGCGGGCCACGGGGCCGGGCAGGGTGAACAACGCAAAGAGCGCCATAAGCACCGCGATCAGGAGCAGGCCCGCCGGCGGCACGGCCAGGCGGGTCAGCGGGAGGGCCAGCGTGTCGGAAAGGGTTTTTTTCACGTCGGCTGAAGCCAGAAGGTTGTAGAGGAGGATGAAGGCCCCACCTCCCAGTATGCCCGCCGCGCCGAATATCAATGAGATAATAATGCCGCGCGAGAGGAAGGAGGGACGCCAGCGTGGAGCGGGGCTGCCCCCGTGTACCAGCCGGTCCGCCACGGGCCGCCAGGTGCAATTGGCGAGAAGGACGATAAGCAGGAAGAAAAACGTCAACGCGCCCGCCGCCGCCCATACCAGCGGGCCGGCCGGGATACGGGGCGTTGACGGGAATACCGGCTCAATGAGGGCGGTGAAGCGTTGGCGGGTGAAGCGGTCACGCAGTTCCTCAAGCAGGGCCGCGGTCCGCGCGCGGCCGGCGGCGTCGAGCGCCACCAGCAGATAAGAAGGCGGCAGCGTCCGGTCACCCGGAGCGGCGCCCGCGGAGAGCGAAAACAGGGAGGCGTAGTCCGCCGGTTTCCCGAATCCTGTTTTTTTTACAAACGGATGCTCCGGCCGGAAGATCAGCGGCTGGTCCGCTTCCCCGGCGGCGGGATACGCGGCCAGGAAACTGTCACGGGAGGCGCGCCATACCGCACCCGCGTCCGCAAAACACAAGAGAGGATGGGGAGCGGCGGTCTCATCCCCGTTCAGGCGGAAACCGCCTTGCAGGACCACCGGCGTCAGGTTGAACGGATCGTTGGCCCGGGGCGAGTCCAAAAGGAACACCGCCTTCCGGTTGGGCGCGGGCCGCGTGATCGACGCCAGCCGTTCGGTCCAGGCTTCAGGCAGAAAAAGATCCCGGCCGAAGGCGGCGGATGACGCGCCGTCGGACAGGGTGATCCGGCTTTGCAGGTAGTCTTCAGTACCGGGAAAGACGCCCACGGCCGTCAACCGGCCGAGGGGTGCCGGGTCGGGCACATCACTCTTGAGGAGCAGGAAAGCCGCGGTCACCGGGACCACGGCTTTCACGGCGGGTTCGGTACGCAATAAAGTGAGGCAGTGACCGGCTTCGGCCAGGGGCTGGGGGGATAATGACGCGCCGTCCAGGACGGCCGAGAGGGCGGGGGATTGCGGATGGCGGACTACCAGCCCCGCGCCCAGAAACTCCGCCGGGCCCGAAGCGGACAGCGGCGCCTGCCAGACGCTGGCGCCTACCAGGGTGATCATCACCAGCAGGGCGAAGAGCAGGCCCGTAATGAACACGGCCCGGCCCCGGTAATACCAGCGGAACATGCCGGCTACACTTTCTCCCTGAAGGTGAAGAATACGGTGAAACCGAGGTTGTCGAATATCCTGGCCACGGATTCAGGCACCGCCGCGAAAACCACCGTTCCATTTTTCTTTTTCATGGTGGAAAGCAGGTCCATGAACACGCCGATGCCGATGCTGGACACGTAGGTGAGCCCGGTGCAATCAAAGACCAAATGGGCGTGTTCCCCGTCGGTGATCTTGCGTAAAAGCGCCTTGAAATCCTCCGCATTGAAGGATTCCACCGACCCCTCCAGGATAATCACCAGTTCTTCCGCGGTATCATGAGGACGGGTCTTGACGGTCAGGTTCTGAATGGAGGCTTCAAGGATGTAATTGGTGTCACTCATATGGCTACTCCTATACTATCGGCTGTAATGCGTCCTTGAATCAAGACTCATTTTTCCGCGGCCTTGTCATCATCGGTTCCTCCGTGTATTCTTCCCCTATACGTAGGGAGTGGAACATGAAAAATCTTGCCGTTATCAACGCCGCCGCGCTGACCCCCCTGGCCGCCGCGCCGCTTTCGGATGGGCGTTCCGCCGTGGACCGGGTGCTGGCCTTTGCCCGTTCCCTGCCCGGGGTGGAAGAGGCGGCCGTGCTCTGCCGGAAGAAGGAAAACGCCGTCCAGGGGGCGCGGCCGGTGGTGCGTGACGAGTGGACCGCGCGCGTGCTCCTGGAGGAACTGACGAAGCTCAAACAGGGATACGATAACATTTTCTACTTTTTCGGCGACGCCCCTTTCCTCGATTCCCGTTTGGCGGAACGCATGTTCGCCAACCACGTAAAATATTTTGCGGACTACACCTTCGCCGACGGGTATCCGGCCGGACTTTCCGTGGAGATTCTCACCGCGGCCGTGATCGAGCCCCTGGCCGCGCTGGTCAAGGACTCGGATACGCTGGCCCGGGATACGCTCTTCGAGGTGCTGCGGCGGGACATCAATACCTTCGACCTGGAGACCGAGATCGCCCCGCAGGATCTGCGTCAGCTGCGTGTGACGCTTTTCACCGACACGCGCCGCAACTTTCAGCTGTGCGACAACATCCTCCGGGCCGGGGGCCGGGACGAGCGGTCCGTCCTGGACGTGGTCACCCGAAAACCGGAACTGCTCCGCACCCTGCCGGCCTACGTGAACATGCAGATCGTGGAAGGCTGTCCGCAGGTTTGCTCCTACTGTCCGTATCCCGTCTTCGGGGGGGACATCCTGGGCAAGAAGGCGGAGATGCGGTTCGAGGACGCGGAGAAGGTGATCCGGGCGGTCAAGGAGTTCGCCGGCGACGCCACCGTCTCCTTCTCGCTCTGGGGCGAACCCTCCCTCCACAGCCGCATTGACGATCTTTGCCGCCTGGTCCTGACCACTGAAGGTCTGGATCTGGTGATCGAAACGTCGGGGGTGGGCTGGCGGGCGGACCGCCTGCGGGGTCTGGCTTCTTCCCTGCCGCGGCCGCCGGCCTGGATCGTTTCGCTTGACGCCTGGGAGGAGGCCGAGTACAAAAAACTGCGCGGGGAGGGCTTTGCCGAGGCGGCGGCCACCGCGCGCTTGTTGATGGAACTTTTCCCGGGCCGCGCCTACGCGCAGGCCGTGCGCATGAAGGATAATGATACGTCCCTGGAGGCCTTCTACCGGGGATGGAAGAAGGAAACCGGGAACCTCATCATTCAGAAATACGATTCCTTTGCCGGATTCCTGCCCGACCGCAAGGTGAGCGACCTGTCGCCCCTGAAGCGGCGTCCCTGCTGGCACCTGAAACGCGATCTCTCCGTACTGATAAACGGGGACGTCCCCATGTGCCGGGAGGACGTACAACGCGCCCGGCTTTTGGGCAACCTTTTAAGCGAACCGCTCCAGGAAGTCTGGGAAAGGGGCGAAGCCGTGTACCGGGAACACCTGGCCGAAGCGTACGGCGTCTGCTGCCAGACATGCGATGAATACTATACGTACAATTTCTAGCCCGCGCCGCGTACCGTATACCGTGCTGGGAGGCGCGGCCAAGGCGCGCGTGCGCAAATACCTCTTCCCCCTCACGATCGTTATCCTCAACCGCGGGGGGCGCATCTTCCGGGAGGCCGCGCTGGACGACCTGGACGGGCGGGACGATTACGAGGTGGTCATGATCGAAGGTCCGGAGACCGTACCGGAAATCGACTCGCTTACCCGTAAATATCCGGCGGTCCGTTTCCTCCTCCTGGGGGAGGCCTGCACCACGGGCGAGAAGGTGAACATGGGAGTGGAGGAAGCCCAGGCGAAGCTGGTGTTCGTGATCTGGAGCGACATGCGCATCCCCCTGTCCGCGCTGTCGCGCCGCGTCCTGGAGAGGATCGAGGCGCGCGGTCTCTTGTGCACGCTGCCGGTGCTCAAAAGCCCGCGCATGGAGACGGTACCCTCCCTGTTTATCCCCGGCTACGAGGACAAGAAGCTGCGCATCGTTCCCTGGAATCCCCTCTATGACGCCATGAAAAGCGCGTTCCCCTTCGACTACGCGGGCGTGTACCACAAGGAAAAATACCGCTTTTCCGGCGGCTACGACGGCGGGCTGCCTTCGCCCTACTGGCAGAAGGCGGATTTCGGCTTTCGTTCCCTGCTCTGGGGGGAGGAGATCGCGGTCAACACGTCCATCTTCTGCCAGTACCGGCAGGACCCGCCGCGGGAGGACGCGACGCCGGACCAGTCCTACAAGTACTTCTATCTCAAGAACATGTCGGTCGACTTCCGGCGGGACCGGGGCGTGCTCGGGTTCCGCCGCTTCCCCACCTACCTGGTGAAGTCGGGATCGGGTTTCTGGAAGGCGCTTAAGGAATTTCGCGCGGTCAAGCGCTGGGTGTGGGAAAACCGCTACCGGTTTAAGGCCGGCGCGCGCGAACTGGTGGATCTATGGCCGGTCCCCGAGTGATTACCGGTCTTTTTCTGCAGGGCCGGATCGGGTCCACGCGCCTGCCGGGCAAGGCCCTTCTGCCCCTGGCCGGCGAACCCTCCATCCTGCGCGCCATGCGGGCCCTGCGGCCGGTGCGGGCCGACGTCCACGCGCTCCTGGCGGATGAGGAGAGCACGCCCGCTTTCCGGCCCCTGGCCCAGGCGGCCGGGTTCCGGCTGTTTACCGGGCCGGCCGAAGACGTGCTGGAGCGCTACTGCCTGGCGGCCGAGCGTTTCGGGGTCACGCGCGTGGTCCGCGCCACGGGGGACAACCCCCTGGTCTCGGCCGCACTCGCCAATCTGAACCTGAGGCTCCACCGCCGTCTGGGGGCCGACCTTTCGCGTCTCCGCGGAGCGCCCCTGGGCACCGGGGTGGAAGTGGTGGAGACCCGCGCCCTCCAGGCGGCCCGGTCCCTTTCCCACGATCCCTACGAACATGAACACGTCACTCCCTTTCTGCTGCGCCGGACCGGGGAGTACCGGGTGTTTGAAATCGATTGTCCCCGTTTCGCCCGTCTTCCCGGAGCGTGTGTGACGCTGGACACGCAGGCCGATTACGAATACCTGACGCGGATCTTCACGGCGCTCTTCCGGGGAAAACCGGTGCCGGTCACGAGGTTGGTGCGATGGCTCAAGAAAAATCCGCCGCGGGCCGCGGTCTGACGGAAGCCGGTTCGCCGGCGATCATCGTCTTTCCCGCCTGCGCGCCGGGAGAGGGGCTGGGGCACATCCGGCGCGCCGTGCAGGTGGTACAGGCCGCCGGCGGCCGGGGCTTCCTCTTCCTGGGGAAACGGGCCCGGAAAGACCGGCCCGAGCTCCGCTCCCTGCTGGACGGTCTGGATCCCGCCCGCGTTATTTCCGACCCGGCCGCCATTCCGGCCGCCTCCCTGGCCGTCTTCGATTCCCGCCGGACCGAGGCCGCCCTCCAGGCGGCGCTGGCCCGCCGGGTCTTCACCGTGGGCCTGGACGAAGGGGGCGCGGGACGGGCGCAGTTTCATTTTCTGATCGACACGCTTCCCATGATCGCCAGCCGTGAGCCCGCCAATACCCGGGCCTTACCCGTCCGGCGTCCGGACGTCCCGGACCGCGCCGGCACCGTTTCCTTCCGCCGGGTGCTGGTAAGCATGGGAGGGGAGGACGCGGCCGATCTGAGCGGCCGGATCCTTGCCCTGCTGCTCGGCGCGGGCGGTTTTGCGCCCCAGGCCCTGACCGTGATCCAGGGACCACTCTTCGGGCGGCGGCAGTGGCCGGAAGGGGTGAACGTCATCCGCAACTGCCCCGGTGTGGAGAGCGTCATTGACGGGTTTGACCTGCTGGTGACCCACTTCGGGCTGTCGGCGTACGAGGCGCTTCTGCGCGGCGTGCCCGTGATTCTCTGCAATCCCACCGCCTACCATCGCCGGTTGAGCCGGGCGGACGGCTTGCCGGAAATCGGCGTGGGCCGGCCGCACCCCGGCCGGCTCGCCTACTGGCTCAAGCGGCCGGAAGCCCTGCGGGCCGCTTTGACCCGTTTCCAGGGGCGGAAGCAAGGCCTGGACGTGTTTTCAGAACGGATTATACGCCTCGTTCCCCAGGGATGCCCGGTGTGTCCGGTCTGCGGGCGGGCGGGCGGGCGCGCCCTGGAACGGTTTCCCCAAAAAACCTATTTTCGCTGCGCGGGCTGCGGGATACTGCGGCTGGTCTTCTGGGGCGCGAAGAAAACCTACGCCGGGGACTATTTCGGGGCCGAGTACCGGCGGCAGTATGGTAGATCATATTTGGAAGATTTCGATCATATCCGGACCCTGGGCCTGGGAAGACTGGACCGGATGGCGGCCGTGCTGCGCCGGCGCCGGCCGGCCGTCCGCCTGGAGGGTCTCTCCCTGCTGGACGTGGGCGCGGCCTACGGGCCGTTCCTGGCCGCGGCTTCTTCGCGCGGCCTGACCGTGACGGGGTTTGACATTGCCGCCGCAGCGGCCGCGTATGTCCGTGAGCAATTGGGACTAGCATGTTTGGAGGGTGACTTCATGACCGAGCCGATCGGGGTACGGTTACGGGAAAAATCGTTCGATATTATAAGCATGTGGTACGTGCTCGAGCATTTCACCCGGGTCGGCGACGTGTTGCGGAAGGTCAACCGCCTGCTCAAACCGGGCGGGCTGCTGGCATTGGGTACGCCCTCTCAGGCGGGCATTTCCCGGCGGCGCAACCGGCGCGCCTTTCTGGAGCAAAGCCCCGCTGACCACTTCACCATCTGGTCTCCGGGGACGGCGAGCCGGGCGCTGGGACGCTTCGGGTTTCGGGTCATGCTGAGCCGCGTGACCGGCCACCACCCGGAACGTTTCGGCCTGGGCCGGGGAGGAAAGGTGCTGGAGGCGGTCTCCCGGCTTTGCGGTCTGGGTGATACCTTCGAGGCGTACGCGGTAAAGGAAAGGGATTGCGATTGAGCGACAGCGCCAAAACCATATTCATTCTGGGGGCCGGCGTCATGCAGCTGCCCGCCCTGCGCGCGGCCCGCGCCATGGGCTGGCGCGTGATCGCGGCCGACGGCAACCCGGAGGCGGAGGGGATCGGCCTGGCCGACCGGTTCGTTCATGTGGATCTCCGCGACCGGGAAGCCATGGCCGACGCGGTGCGGCGCTGCCGTGAGAACGGCGGCGTGGACGGTGTGTTCACCGCGGGCACGGATTTCTCCTCCACCGTGGCCTGGGCGGCCGAACGGTGCGGGCTGCCCGGCATCGGCTTCGAGACCGCGCTCAACGCCACGGACAAGGTGCGCATGCGGACCGTGTTCCGGGAGCGGGGGGTGCCCCAACCGTCCTTCGCGGCCCTGGGGCCGGACGACGATCCCGGGAACGTGCTGGCCGCCCTGGCTTTCCCCCTGGTGGTCAAACCGGTGGACAACATGGGCGCGCGCGGCGTGCGCCGCGTGGACACGCCGCGGGAGTTGGAGACCGCGGTCAAGGAGGCCTTGGGCTTCTCCCGCTCGGGCCGGGTGATCGTGGAGGAGTACGTGGCCGGGCCCGAGTTCAGTCTGGACGCGCTGGTCTATTGCGGGGAACCGGTGCTGTGCGGCCTGGCCGAACGCCATATCTGTTTTGAACCGTATTTTGTGGAGATGGGACATACCATGCCGGCGGAGCTCGCCGGGGACGCGCGGGACGCGATTACGGACGTCTTCTTCCGGGGCATCCGCGCCCTGGGAATTGAAAACGGGGCGGCCAAAGGGGACATCAAGTTGTCAGCCGCCGGTCCGGTGGTGGGGGAGATCGCGGCCCGCTTGTCCGGCGGGTATATGTCCGGCTGGACCTACCCGTTCGCTTCCGGCGTGTCACCGACCCGCGCCGCCCTGCGCATCGCGGTGGGCCTTCCGCCCGGCGATCTCACCCCCCGCCGTCACGAGGTGTCGGCGGAGCGGGCCTTGATCTCCATGCCGGGAGTGGTGGCGTCCGTGGAGGGAGCGGCCGCGGCGCGGGCGGGAACGGGCATCCGGGAACTCTTTCTGCGGGTGGCCCCGGAGAGCACGGTCAACTTCCCCCGCAACAACATCCAGAAATGCGGCAATGTGATTTCCCAAGCCCCCTCGCGCGCCGAGGCCGTACGCCGCGCGCAGGAGGCCCTGGCCGCGCTCTTCATCCGCCTGCGTCCCGCCATGCGGGCTTCCGATGAATTTCTCTTCGGGGAGGTGCCCGCGGTATTTCACGCCTTTCACCCGGTGGAAAAGGCAGACGTTTCGGCCCTGGAGGCCATGCCGGCCTGGACGGGCGATCCCTCCCGTTACGATCCTGCTTCCCCCCTGGTGGCGGCCTGGCCCGGAGGGGAACGCGCGCCCATGGTCGATTGGCACGGACTGCCGGCCGATCATGCTCTGGAGGCGGTGCGCGTCCGCACGGGACTGCGCTTCGCGGCCCCGGGCCGGGTTGAGGGATGCGTATTGGGAAAAGTGTTCTGGCGGGCTTTCCTCCGGGCCGGGGCGCAGGGGGCCGTCTATCTCCTGGACACCCTCAAGGCCGGAACCGCCGGCGGGAAGAGCCCGGCCGCCTACCTGCGGGGGCTGTCATGTTGAGACGTACCCTCTGCCTTTTTTTTCTACTGGGGGCCCTGAACGCCGGGGCCGAACCCGTGCCCCTGGGCGCACTCCTCAAGGAAACGGGCGGCACGTTCGAATGGAACAGCCTCCTGGAAACCGGCATTCTTACCAGCGGCCATTCCCGCGTGGTGTTCACCCTGAACGCTCCCTGGGTCATCATCGACAACACGTTGAAAATCCCCACCAACGGGATCGAACGGAACGGCGGCACCATCGTCTTTCCCCGGGAGACGGTGGAGGCCATCAAGAGCGTGATCTCCGGCAAGGAATCTCCCGCCCGGTCCTACCGGGTCGGCGCCATCGTCATCGACCCCGGTCACGGAGGCAAGGACTCCGGCGCCAGCTACACCTACTCGGTGAACGGTAAAAGCGTCCGGGTGGCGGAGAAGGACATCGTTCTCAACCTGGGAACCAGGCTTTTCGAGCGGCTGAAGAAGCGCTTCCCGGACAAGGTGGTGCAGATAACCCGGTCCCGCGACGTGACCGTGGCCCTGGAGGACCGTCCCGCGGTGGCCAACGCCATCCCGCTCCAGGACAATGAGGCCATCATCTACATCTCCCTCCACGCCAATGCGTCGCTTTCCCGGGCGGCCCGGGGCTTTGAGGTCTGGTATCTCACCTCCACCTACCGGCGCGATGTCATATCCCGTTCCTCGGTGGACAGCGAGTACCACGACATCCTGCCCATCATGAACAGCATGCAGGAGGAGGAGTTTACGCGTGAGAGCATTCTCCTGGCCAAAATGATCATGGCCGAACTCACCAAGGCCGCGGGCGGGATCACCGAAAACCGGGGTCTCAAGGAGGGGGAGTGGCTGGTGGTGCGCAAGGCCAAAATGCCGTCCATTCTCATCGAACTGGGCTTCGTCTCCAACAAGGAGGAGGCCCTGCGCCTGACCGGCGACGAGTACTTGCAGAAACTCCTGTCCGCCGTTTATAATGGCGTCTGCACGTTCATCGACATGTTTGAACGAACCAACGCCTTTACGGAGTAGTCCGCCTCTCCGTAGGCCGCGGCGAACCCCCAGATGCATTACGGAGAAGAGCGCATGTACCTGCCCGTCCAGACCCGGAACCCCGAACAGTTGCGTTTCCGCCTGACCATTCTTTTTGCCGTCCTGGCCTTCTGTCTGGCGGTGGCGTCCGTTCTCCTCTTTGCGGTCACCCCGCAATGGCAGCGGCGCGTCATCTTCTTTCCCGAAGTCAATACCCGCAAATTCGTGGCCGAGGTGCGCTACCTGCCCTCCGGCGGGTCGGCCGTCGGCGACCTCCGGGTCCTCCTGGAAGACATCCTCCTGGGACCGTCCAATTTCGGCAATGAGGCGGTGCTTCCCGCCGCCACCCGGCTGCAGTCGGCCATGCTGGAAAAGGGCACGCTCTACGTGGGCTTCTCCGAGGGGATCTTCCAGACGCGGACCGGCCTTTTCCAGCCGCGGGAACGACTGCAGGCCGTGGCCGACGCGCTCTATTTCAATTTCCCCTGGCTGGAGAACGTCTATTTCTTCATAGGCGGGCGCGAGTTGTCGGACGCGCGGGCCCTGCACCACGTCGACAGAAAATTCGAATTGGCGCGGAGCCTGATACCCGCGGCTTCCGACCTGCACCGGCTTCTGGCCACGGCCGCGCGGCAGCCCCTGTTCACCACGGACGTCTTCGGCTGGAATGTCTATTCCTTCGAGAACGGGGCGGTCTGGGACGAACGCATACTCAAGTAGCCGTCCCCGGGGGCGGAAGGACGCAAAAAAAAAATAATTCCGTTGACAATTCCCGAGGGTTCCATATAATTCTAGCTACTATTGTAAACCAGGTCTGAAAGGAGCAGCATATGAAGAAAATTTCTCTTATAGTCAGCGTGCTTCTGTTGCTCGCCGGCTTGAGCGCTTTCGCGCAGGCCAGCGACGGAAATACGGAACCCGTGACATGGATTAATTTCTCGAATTTGGACGACACCGAGATCGATTTTAGCGATACGGCGGGCGCTGCGGTGTCCGACGCCGACAAAGCCAGTCTGAAAGTGGACTTGAATATCGACAACTGGGAAACGGATCTGGCGTCTTCCTCCCAGGTGGGCGACAACCAGGCCCTCACCTACGTGAAAGCGGCCACCACCAATGGAGGCGAGACCGTACTCGGCATCCGCATCCACTTCCCCGCGGCCAGCTACAATTCCTACTGCATCGTGAAGCCCCCGTTCGACATTCCCGCGTATGAGGACAAGGCGGGCGATACGGCCGGCACCGGCAACAAATTCACGGGCAAGGGCATTCTCAAGAACGTGGGCACCATCAAGTTCATCCAGATCCAGGTGAACGGTCGTAATTTCCCCCACGGCATCGGCATCGTGATGGAGAACCAGAACAATGAAGAAAAGATCATCTTCATCGACTACCTCCGTTTTTCCGGCTGGAAGACCCTTACCTGGAAGAATCCCAACTACATCCACGACGTCAAGAACCGCGAACTGGCCGCCAAGCCGCTCTACCCGCAAAGCCAGCCCTTTATCAAATTCAAGGGCATCATCATCTACCGCGACGGCGCCAACATCGGCGGTGATTTCGTCACCTACGTCAAGGACGTGAAGGTGGCCTATGACCTGGCCGTCGCCAGCGACTCCGATCTGGACATCAATGACGAGGGCGTATGGGGCATCGTCCGCGATCGCGAAGAGCGCCGCCGGATGGCGGAACTCAAGCGTCTGGGTAATGTGCAAGTGCTCCGGTTTCTGGAAAAGAAGAAGATGTACAAGGGACCCGATCCCGAGAAGCCGACTCCCAGCGAGGGAAGATAAGTACTCCGTTCCTTCTTATAGATGCAACCCCCGTCGTTACCGGCGGGGGTTTTTTTGAGTAAAAAAAAGCCGGCGCAGCTCGCGCCCGCCGGCTGTATGTGATCGTTGTGCTTGCCTGCTTAAAATTCCGCCTTGATGCTGATGCCGCCGCGCAGGCTGGCCAGAAAATCATCCATGGTGAGGGTAACCGTGGAGTCCCAGACGGTCATGCCCATCTTGATTTCCCAGAAGACGCCCGGTGTGGCGAAGGCGATGAAGGGGAGAACGTTCACCTGGAAGGCGGGCGTGGATCCGGAGAAAATGCCGGCGGTGGCCAGGTTGCCCTCCACGCCGAAGCTGACCGGATCGCGGCGCGGGTTGAACACCGCAACGCTCAAGTTGAAATCGATGCGGCCCTCTTCCAGGGGATTGGCTTCCTGGAGATAGCGGGACGGGCGCATGAAGGCCGAGGGGGTGATGCTGATGGGGCCGGCATTGATGCGGGACTCGAAGAGGATGAAAAAGAGGTTGATGTCGAAGGGGCTGGCGAAATCCAGCTGGGGCAGGCCGCCCACCAGGAGGAAATCCACGGCCCCCAGGCCGACGTAGGCCAGGGCACCGCAGCGTGCGTAGCCGGTCCAGGTGCCGGATTCCACGGTACCGCCGGCAAAGATCTCGGCCTTGAACACTTCCGTGTTGAAGAGAAAACGCGCGTCGGCGGAGTAGAGGCCGGTGTTGTAAAAGAGAACGTTAAGATTAACCACGGGAGTAACGGTCGCGTCAATGACCGGGCGGGCCGTCACGAAATTATGGTCCTGATAGACGTAGAGCATGAATCCAAAGGGCATCTCGGGACTTTGAAATTCGACTTTTATGCCGTTGCCGTTGACGCGGTGAATACCCCGGTACTCGTAGGCATAATAGGAAAGGAGGGGTGCGTAATAAAAGGCCCTATAGGAAGGCTCGATATACCCGGTGCCGAAGAGACGGGGAAAATCATTACCGTAGCAAAGATAATCGTTTGTGCCCAGGAAATAACTTAACGTGAGGGGCGCGCCGAATATATCGCGCACCTCCAGGCTCAGTGCCTTGAACGACAGGGGCGGCAGGGTCTGGCCGAAGGAGGGGTCGCTTAAAAACCCCATGACGCCGTCAAACCCAATCACGATGTTGCCCGCGAACTTGTAGCCGCCTTCAACCAGGAGGTCCATTTCGGTCTGGGTCTGCGTGACCAGTTTGCCGTTGTACGCGAACAACATGGTCGTCACCTGCATGGACGGAATCCTGATATTGATTCCGAAGGCCGGGACAAGGAGGGCGGTCGCCAATATGATGCCAATCAGGAGCCGTTTCATATACATATCCTCCTCAGTAACAAATATAGCCCAAAACCGGAGATGTTACCCGGAATTCTGCTTGGTGCCGGCCGTGCGCCGGCGTCTTTGACTGCCTTGTTTCAGAAACGCTTTTTTACGCCCCCGTTCCCGGCGTCCCAGGCCGGGAGTCCGGGGAAGGCGTTATGCGTCTGCTATCAGTATCGACAGATTGACGCCGTTTCGAAAGCGGCCGTTGCCTTTATCAGGAGGACATTTTTTCGAAGATGTAGCGGGCCAGATTGAGCGAATCGTCCGGGGAGAGGGCGGTGAAGCGCACGCCGATGATCCGCCCCTGCACCACGGCCACGACCCCCGACGGATTAAGCGTCAGGCCGCCCAGGGAGCACTGCAGGCGTTCGATAAACATATCGGGTTTGATGAGGCTCCCGGCCGCGGGCGTCACCATTTCCAGTCCCGCCCCCCCCATGGAGATGTTTCTGATCTTTCCGGACAAAAGGCCCGGGTGGCCGCTGACGCGGAAGCTTATGCGGGGCAGGTCGTCCTCGGGGGGCGTAATCCGCGCGTGGCGCCGCTGGTTCTCCCGCGGCCCGGCGGCATGGGCCAGGATGTTTTTAAGTTTGACGAAGCTTTCGGTTTCATGAAACGGCTTGGTGAGGATGCCCGTCACGCCGGTTTCAGCCAGACCGGTGATTATGCGCTTCTGCGTCTGGATGGTATGCGCGATGACGAGAAGATCCTTGGTCCTGGTCTCACCCTTGAGGCCGGCGATCAGGCCGTGGCCGTCCGCGGCCTGGTTGTCGATGTCGACGATGACGCCGTCCACGTCCGTCCGGGAGCCGATCTCCTTTTCGGCCTGGGCCCGCGTGGCCGCGGGCACGCCCTTGATGCCGAGGGAGAGCAGCAGGTAACAGAGGTGGTTGCGGACAGTGGCCGACGCTTCCAGTACGACGAACAACATGATTCGTGGATCCCCCTATGACCATGGGCCAAATAGACGAACATGTCAAGAACGCACGCCCCGTCGCGCGCCGGAGTGATAAATTCTTCCTTGACTATTTGACGGGCATGAATAAGAATTAATGTACCATGAGTGATTATCTTGATCCCTCAAACCGCGAACTTCTGGCGGATTTTTTCCAGGAAGCCACCCAGCAGGGCGAGATCCTGGAACAGAACATCCTGGCCCTGGAGCACAATCCCCGCGACCGGGAAGCCGTGGACGAACTCTTCCGCGCGGCCCATACCCTCAAGGGGGGCGCCGCCACCGTCGGCATGCAGCACCTGACCCAGATCACTCACCTGATGGAAGATGTCCTGGACGAAGTCCGCTCCAACAGGAAGGAGGCGGACGAGGAAGTGATCGAAAGTCTCTTGGCCGCCATCGACACCATCAAGGCCATGCTGGACGCGCAGGCGGGAGGGAAGGAATTCAAAGGCACTACCCGCGCGCTGGAGAAGCGCCTCAACGCCCTGAAAGGGACGGTAGGGGGGGAGACGCCGGCGTCGACCGCCGGGAAAACCTCTCCGCCCCGGAAAACCGCCGGCGGGAACAAACCCGCCCTCTCCGAATACGAACTGCTGGAACTCAAGGCGGGGACCGAGAAGAACCGCACGCTCTACGCGATCAGCGTGGAGTTCGATGAAGAGAATCTCATGAACACGGTGGGCGGCATCCAGGTCTATGCCATTCTCAAGGGCGCCGGGAAAATCCTCAAAACGGTCCCCGATTTCGAGAGCCTCTACCAGGACAACTTCTACCCCGTCATCACATATTATCTGGCGACCGAGCGGTCACCCGCCGCGCTGGAAAAACTTTGCACCATTTCCGACGTGACCCTCGGGGTGAAGGTGTCGCCGCTTTCCTTCGACGACGAACCCGCGCCGCCGGCCGGGGCATCGGCGTCGGCATCGGCGCCGCCGGCCGGGGACGACGAACCGGAAAAAGAGGCGGCCGAGGATGTCGGCGCTGCGCCGGAAGAGACGGCGCCCGCGGAGACGGAGCGCGGCCGGAAAGCGGTCGGTTCGGTGTTGCGGGTGGATTCCAAGAGAATCGATCAGCTGCTGAACCTGGTGAGCGAGGTGGTCATCAACAAGGCGTCGTTCAACCAGCTCATCGGCGAGATGAACGCCAACTTCACCCACTTTCAGGTGCGGCAGGAACAGTACCGTGAAACCCTCCGCGACCTGTTTGACGCCATCCCCGCCTACCTGGAGGAACTGCAGGCGGGCAAACCCATGAAGGTATTGAAGAAGGAATTCGTGGCCCGCTTCGGCGGCCTGTCCTCGTTCTACAATCCGTTCGAGACGGGATTCAAGGAGACGATTTCCCATTTCAAGGGATCGAGCCAAAGCCTGGCGCGTATCACCAGCGAATTGCAGGAAGGGGTGATGAAGATCCGGATGGTGCCCATCTCCCAGATCTTCTCCCGGTTTCCCCGGCTGGTCCGCGACCTTTCCAAATCACTGCAGAAGCAGGTGGAGCTCACCATCCAGGGCGAGAACACCGAGCTCGACAAATCCGTCATCGAGGACCT